>WRCZ01000038.1 GCA_009783685.1 Actinomycetes bacterium | reverse complement strand
TGGCCGGGCTTGGGCATCAGCTGGTTGGACTTGACGAGCGCGATCTCCGCCAGGCCGCCGAAGTTGGTCTCGAAGCCCCAGATTCGCTGCTCGGGGTCGAGCATGGTGTCGTCATGGCCGTCGGCCGACTCCAGCTCCACGCTCAGGCAGTGCGCCACCACCCGGTCGCCGGCGTGCCACTTGTTGACCCCGGGGCCGGTGCGCAGCACCACGCCCGCCAGGTCGGAACCGATGACGTGGTACGGCAGGTCGTGCCGCTTGGCCAGCGGCGACAGCCGGCCGTACCGCTCCAGGAAGGCGAAGGTGGACACCGGCTCGAAGATCGAGGTCCACACCGAGTTGTAGTTCACCGAGCTGGCCATGACGGCGACCAGCGCCTCGCCGGGGCCGAGTTCGGGCAGCGGCACCTCTTCCAGGTGCAGCGACTTGCGGGGGTCCTTCTCCCGGGTGGTGAGCCCGGCGAACATGTCGGCCTCGTCCTTGTGCACGGTCACGGCACGGTAGGACTCGGGCAGCGGGAGGGCCGCGAAGTCGGCGGCCGCGCTGTCCGGCGCAAGGATCGCGTCCAGGATGTCCTTCATATGACTCGCCTCCGGCGAAGCGTTCTCGCGGTAACGCTCGAGGGAACGCAGGGGTCGGGTGGATGGGGCTGCCGTCGTCGGTCCGGCGAATGGGTGACGGGACGGGGTGAAGGAGCCGCGCGGTGGCGCGGAAACGGTGCCTGTGACGCAGGCGTCCGGGCGCGGGGCCAGTGGCCCTCGGGGACAGACGGGGTGCCTGGGATCGCTGCACACCGCCCGCCCGGACTGCTCCCGGCTGTCGCCGGGAGGTGTGCTTACCGTATGGCACTCTGTGCCACCCGACAAGACACTGCGTGCCAACAATTTCCCTCAAGTGTCACCCCGTGCCAACGCCCGGGCAACAGCAAGGCCGTTACACGCATCAGCGGCCGCCCGGAACGCTCCGGACGGCCGCTGGGTGGCGGGCTGGGGGCGGTTTCCGGCCGCTGGGGCCGGGCGCCCGGCTCAGGCCTGGCGCAGGGCCTCCTCGATGCTGCGCAGGATCTCCGCGGGGGAGGCGTCGGTACGCGCCACGGCGACCACCACCTCGCCCTGCCGGGAGAGCGTCGCCGGCGTCGGCGACGTGGCGCGCGACGGTATCCGCCCGGCCCCGATCCCGGTGCCGAAGGTGGACTTGATCACGTCGAAGGCGTGGTCCAGCTGCTGCTCGACGTCGCCCTTGCCGCCGGCCCGCAGCCAGCGCCGCAGCACGTGGTTGTGCGCCGCGACCACCGCCGACGCGGCGACCTCGGCCAGCAGCGGATCGTCGTCCCCGTCGCGCTGGGCGCCCTCGTCGAAGTGGCCCAGCAGGTAGCGGGTGAACAGCCGCTCGTATCGGGCCACCGAGGCGATCTCGCGCTCCCGCAGGGTGGGCACCTCGCGGGTCAGCCGGTAGCGCTCGACGGACATCTCCGGCACCTGCGCGTACATCCGCAGCACCTCGGTGATGCCGCGGCACACCGTGTCCAGCGGGTGCTCGCGCGGGTCGGCGGAGTCCAGCACCGCCTGCACCCGCACCAGCGTGTCGTCGTGGTCGGGGAAGATCGCCTCTTCCTTGGAGCGGAAGTGCCGGAAGAACGTCCTGCGGGCCACCCCGGCCTTCGCGGCGATCTCGTCGACCGTGGTCGCCTCGTACCCCTGCGTGGCGAACAACTGCATCGCCGCGGCGGCGAGGTCCTGGCGTACCCGGTGGCGCTGGGCGGCGGCCCGGCGGCCGCTCGCGGTCTCGGGGGCGTCGGAATTCACAGCTTGGGGCATGTGGGGAACGTAACACGCCGGAGCCTCCCGTCCGGTGGCGGGCGGGAATCCGCCCCAGCCCACCGGACGGGCAGCGCGCTCAGCGCCGGGCATACTCGCGGAATCCGCGGCCGGTCTTGCGGCCCAGGCACCCCGCGGACACCAGGTGCTCCAGCAGCGGCGCGGGCGCCAGACCGGGGTCGCGGAACTCCTCGTGCAGCACCTGCTCGATCGCCAGCGACACGTCCAGGCCCACCACGTCGAGCAGCTCGAACGGGCCCATCGGATACCCGCCGCCCAGCTTCATCGCCGCGTCGATCGCCTCCACGCTCGCGTAATGGTCCTGGACCATCTTCACCGCGTTGTTCAGGTACGGGAACAGCAGCGCGTTGACGATGAAGCCGGCCCGGTCGCCGCAGTCCACGGGGTGCTTGCGCACCGCGGCGCACACCTCGTGCGCGGTGGCCACGACGTCCTCGCCGGTCAGCACCGTGTGCACCACCTCGACCAGCTTCATGGCCGGCGCGGGGTTGAAGAAGTGCATGCCGACGACGTCCTGCGGGCGCCCGGTCGAGCGGGCGATCGCCACCACCGGCAGCGAGGACGTGGTGGTCGCCAGCACCGCGCCCGGCTTGCAGACCTTGTCCAGCATCCGGAACAGCTGCTGCTTGACGAACAGGTCCTCCGCCACGGCCTCGACGACCAGGTCGGCGTCCGCGAACGCGTCGTACGACCCGGCCGGGGACACCCGGCCCACCGCCGCGTCGCGCTGCTCCTGGGTGAGGCGGCCCTTCTTCACCGACCGGTCCAGCGAGGCGGCCAGCCGCGCGACCGCGGCATCGGCCTTCCCGGACGTGCGGGCGGCCAGCACCACGTCGAACCCGGCCTTGGCGAAGACCTCGGCGATCCCGGTGGCCATGGTGCCGGAACCGGCCACCCCGACCGCTCGCACGGCGCGGCCCGCGCCGCGGTCGTCCCGGGCGCCCGGCGTCTCCGCGTCGGGCACGACCACGGAACTGCCCGGGGCCTCGTAGCTGTAGAAGCCCCGGCCGGACTTGCGGCCGAGCAGCCCGGCGGCGGTGAGCTGCTTGAGTACCGGGGCCGGGGCGTGCAGGCGGTCCCTGGTGGCCTCGTACATCGCCTGGAGCACGGTCGTGGCGGTGTCGACGCCGATCAGGTCGAGCAGCGCCAGCGGGCCCATCGGCAGCCCGCAGCCCAGCTTCATCGCCGCGTCGATGTCCTCGCGGGTGGCGTACCTGGCCTCGTACATCGCGGCGGCCTGGTTGAGGTAGCCGAACAGCAGCCCGTCGGCGATGAAACCGGGCCGGTCGCCCACCGGCACCGGTTCCTTGCCGAGCCGGACGACCAGGTCGGTGACGGTCTGCGTGGCCTGCGGCGAGGTCAGCACGGTGGAGACCACCTCGACCAGCTTCATGGCCGGCGCGGGCGCGAAGAAGTGCAGGCCGAGCACCCGGTCGGGGTAGGCGGTGTCGGCGGCGAGCCGGGTCACCGACAGCGCGTTGGTGCCGGTCGCCAGCACCGCGTCGGGGCGCACGATCCGGTCCAGCGCGGTGAAGACCTCGCGCTTGGTCTCGTAGCACTCGTCCACGACCTCGATGACCAGGTCGGCGTCCGCCGCGGCCTGCAGGTCGGGGAAGGTGCGGAACCGGGCGAGCGCACCGGCCCGTTCGGCCGCGCCGGCCCGGCCGCGCTCGACGGCGCGGGTGGTGGAGCGCTCAAGGGCGGTGACGGCGCGGCGGGCCGCCTCGTCGCTGACGTCGATGCCGATGACCTCGTGGCCGGCCATGGTGAGCACCTCGGTGATGCCGGTGCCCATGGTGCCCAGGCCCACGACGGCGACGACGGGGAGCGCCGACGAGGCGCGGGAGGCCGAAGAAGCCGAAGAAGCCGAAGAAGCAGAGGAAGCGGGGGACGGGGACGCAGAAGAAGCAGACGGACGGTCCATCGCATGACTCCTGAAGACAGGGGGGTGGGAGACGCGGGCCTCTCGCACAGGTGGGTGCGCCCGCGGATACCAAAGGCGGGCCCTGTCCCGGGGCCGCGCCGCGATGTGCCGAACCGACGTGGTGTTGCAGCGGTGGCCGTAGCTGCGTCACCAGGCTGCGGTCACCTGGCTTGAGAGTAACCCGCGGGTAACTTGAGCGCCACCCCTTCGCGCATGTGATGTGCTCCCACCGCCAGATGAGCGCGATGCTCCCCCCGCCGCCGTGTCCCGCCCTGTCTCGTCGTGTCTCAGCCCTCCGCTCCCGCGGCGGCCGCTGTCACGGCACCCGGCGGACGTACCGGACCTCCCGCAGCGTGACGCCGTCGTAGTCGTCGCTGGCCTCCGCGCCGTCCGGGGCGAAGCCGGCGGCCGCGTAGAAGCGGCGGGCCCGCGCGTTGTCGGCCAGCACCCACACCAGCAGCCGGTCCCGCCCGCGCTCGGCGGTCCGCAGGACCGTCGCGGAGGTCAGGGCCCGCCCGACGCCGGTGCCCACGTGCTCGGGCAGCACGTACAGCGCGTACAGCTCGCCGTCGCCCGCGTCGTCCGGCTCACCGCGGTACGGGCCGAAGGACGCCCAGCCCACCGGCTCGCCGTCCACCACGGCCAGCAGGTTCTGCACCCGGCCCCGCGACTGGGAGAGGAACTCCCGCCGGCGGTCCGCTTCCTCCTCCGGGTCCATCGCGTCCAGGTACGGCTGCGGCACGATCCCCTCGTACGCCCACCGCCAGCCGCGGACCCTGATCTCCGCCACGGTCCGCACGTCGGCCTCGGTGATCTCCCGGATGTGCACCCTGCTCTGTGTCATGGGCCGACTCTAGAGAGATCACAGCAGGGTGAGTTGGGTATTTTCCGCCTCCGGCGGCGCCGCCGGAGGCTCGGGTGCGCGGCCCGGCTCCCCGGCCCGGCCGGCGTCCTGCCGGGGCAGGTCGAGCCGGCGGGCGCCCCCGCGCCGCCCCGGGCCGCAGCCGAACTCGGCGGCGAACTCGTGGACCTGGCGGGTCACCCGCCGCTGGTACCAGGTCGGCGCGTAGGCGCCGCCCGCGTACAGCGCCTCGTAACGCCGCACCAGATGCGGGTGGTTGCGCCCCAGCCAGGCCATGTACCACTCCCGCGCGCCGGGCCGCAGATGCAGCACCAGCGGCGTGATGGAGACGGCGCCGGCCGCGGCGATCGCCCGGACGGTGGCCCGCAACTGCTCGGGGGAGTCGCTCAGGAAGGGCAGCACGGGGGCCATCAGCACCGTGGGGGTGATGCCGTTGTCGCTGAGGGTGCGGCAGACCGCGAGTCGCGTCTCGGGGGAAGGCGTGCCCGGTTCGACGCTGCGCCACAGCTCGCCGTCGGTGAACCCGACGGACAGCGCGATGGACACTTCGGTGACGCTTGCGGCCTGCCGCACCAGCTCCAGGTCGCGCAGGATCAGCGAGCCCTTGGTGAGGATCGAGAACGGGTTGGCGTGGTCGCGCAGCGCCTGGAGGATGCCCGGCATCAGCCGGTAGCGGCCCTCCGCCCGCTGGTAGCAGTCGACATTGGTGCCCATGGCGACGTGCTCGCCCTTCCAGCGCGGCGCCGCCAGCTCGCGCCGCAGCAGCTCGGCCGCGTTGGTCTTCACCACGATCTGCGTGTCGAAGTCGAGGCCGGTGTCCAGGTCCAGGTAGCTGTGCGTCTTGCGCGCGAAGCAGTAGACGCACGCGTGGCTGCACCCCCGGTAGGGGTTCACCGTCCACTCGAAGGGCATCCGGGAGGCGCCCGGCACCCGGTTGAGGATGGTCCTGGCCCGTATCTCGTGGAACGTGATGCCGCGGAAGCCCGGCGTGTCGAAGGTGCGGCTCGTCACGGCATCCGTGCCGAACAGCGCTCCCGCCGCGTCATCGCGGTTCAGTCCGTCCCAGCGCATGGCACCCTCCTCCGGTCGTCCCGCCCCCGGGCTCCCTGCCCGCCGTCCACAATAGAACACAGATTCGAAAAGCGGGTGTGGTTGGCTTGGGCGTCGCGTGAAGAACGCGTTCGGAACACAACCGAGGAGAAGTCATGGCGCTGGTCGAGGCCACCACGGAGCGGATCGTCGCGGCGGAGCCGGAGCGGGTGTACGACGCGCTCGCCGACTACACCGGCACCCGCGGCCGGGTGCTTCCCGGGCAGTTCAGCGAGTACGAGGTCAGGGAGGGCGGCCAGGGCGCGGGCACCGTCGTGCACTGGAAGCTCCAGGCGACCAGCAAGCGCGTCAGGGACTGCCTCTTCGACGTCACCGCGCCGACGCCGGGCCGGCTCGTGGAGACCGACCGCAACTCCACGATGATCACGACCTGGACGGTCACCCCGGCCGGCACCGGTCGCAGCAAGGTCGTCGTCGTCACCACCTGGCAGGGCGCCACCGGCGTCGGCGGCTTCTTCGAGCGCACCTTCGCCCCCAAGGGCCTCAGCCGCATCTACGACGAGGTGCTGGCCGCGTTCGCGGCCGACGTCGAGAAGTGACCCCACCCGGCCCGCGCACGCCCGGTCACCCGATTGGTTTCGTGATCCTTCACTGATAAGGGTGGTTCCGCCTACTTCCTGAGAATTGCCGCGCTCGTCCGTCGTTGTCGCCTCATGCGGGTAACGGTGGCGGAGCAGGAGTGGCGAGGGGAGCGGCAGTGAGTGGCGGGACGCTGATCGAGCGCGCGGAGGCGGGCCCAGGGGAGGGCGATCGACCCGGCGAACCGGGACCGGGGGCGCCGGGCGCCCCCGCTCCCGGGACCGCGGTCCCCGGCGGCGCGGGGCCGGGCGCGGCCGACCCCGGCATGCCCGACGCCCGCGCCGGGAGCCCGGATCCGGACGGCACGCGCGCGGCGGTCCCCGCGCCCGCCGGGCCGGGCACGACCGTGCTGGATCCACGGCGCGTCCGGCTGGTGTTCCTCGGCCTGATGCTCGCCCTGCTGCTGGCCGCCCTGGACCAGATGATCGTGGCGACCGCGCTGCCGAAGATCGTCGGCGAGCTGCACGGCCTGGACAAGATGTCCTGGGTGGTCACCGCCTACCTGCTGGCCTCCACCATCGGCCTGCCGATCTACGGCAAGCTCGGCGACCTCTTCGGCCGCAAGGGCGTCTTCCAGTTCGCGATCCTGACCTTCGTCGTCGGCTCGGCCCTGGCCGCCTGGTCGCGCACCATGGACGAGCTGATCGCCTTCCGCGCCATCCAGGGCATCGGCGGCGGCGGGCTGATGATCGGCGTGCAGGCGATCATGGCCGACATCGTGCCGCCCCGGCAGCGCGGCCGCTACATGGGCCTGATCGGCGCCGCCTTCGGCCTGGCCTCGGTCGCCGGGCCGCTGCTCGGCGGCTTCTTCACCGACCACGCCTCGTGGCGCTGGTGCTTCTCCATCAACGTGCCCTTCGGCCTGGTCACCCTCGTCGTGATCACCCTCGTCCTCAAGCTGCCCAAGCCCCGGGCCAGGCCCCGGCTCGACGTGCTGGGCGCCCTGCTGCTGGCGGCCGGCTCCACCTGCCTGGTCCTGCTCACCACCTGGGGCGGCTCGACCTACGGCTGGCGGTCCCGGGAGATCCTGGGGCTCGGAGCCGGCGCCCTGGTCTGCGGGGTGCTCTTCGTCGTCGTCGAGCGGTTCGCGGCCGAACCGGTCATCCCCCTGCGGCTGTTCCGCGACGGCGTCTTCAACGTCACGGCCGTCGTCGGCGGGGTCGTCGGCGTCGCCCTGTTCGGCGCGGCCAGCTATCTGCCGACCTTCCTGCAGATGGTCGACGGCGCCAGCGCCACCGGCTCCGGGCTGCTGATGCTGCCGATGATGCTCGGCGTGGTCGTGGCCTCGATCGCCAGCGGCCAGCTGATCAGCCGCACCGGCCGCTACAAGGTCTTCCCGGTGCTCGGCGGCGCCCTGTCGTCAGTCGGCATGTACCTGCTGTCGCTGATGGACGAGAACACCCCGCAGGTGGAGTACAGCTGCTCCATGGCCGTTCTGGGCCTGGGCATCGGCATGATCCTGCCGGTCCTGGTCCTGGCCGTCCAGAACTCGGTCCGGCCCGCCGACATCGGCTCCGCGACCAGTGCCAACAACTACTTCCGGCAGATCGGCGGCTCGGTCGGAGCCGCCATCTTCGGCACCCTGTTCGCCGACCGGCTCACCAAGAGCCTGGCCGTCGAACTCCCGCACGGCGCGCACCTGCCCGACCCCCAGTCGGTCACCCCGCAGATGGTCCGCACCCTGCCGGCGGCGGTACGCGACGGCTACATCCACGCGTACGCCCAGGCCATGCCGCGGATCTTCCTGTACCTGGTGCCCGTCCTCGTCCTCGGCTTCCTCTTCGCCTTCCTGCTCAAGGAGAAACCTCTGGTGACCCAGCACGGCACGGCCGCCCCCGCGGCCCACGAACCCGCCTACGACGGCGTGTACGACCCCGCGCACACGCCCGCCAACGGCACCCCGATCGCCGACCCGCACGGCATGCCCGATCCGGGCCTGCCCGGCGCCCGGCGCAACCTCGGCGGCGGCGTCCCGGTGTGCGGCAGCGTCCTGCACTCCGACGGCACGAGCGTCGGGCGCGCCGCCCTCACCCTGATCGACGGCGCCGGGGTGCAGATCGGCCGCGGCGCGACCGGCGAGGACGGCAGGTACGCGCTCAGCACCCCGGGTCACGGCAGCTACGTGCTGATCGCCGCAGCGGGCGGCCACCAGCCGCAGGCGGTCAGCGTGACCGTCGCCGACCACCCGGTGGAACTCGACGTGGTGCTCGGCGGCGCGGGCCGCCTCGCCGGGGCGGTGCACACCGCCGACGGCACCCCGGTCAGGGACGCGGTGGTCACCCTCACCGACGTGCGTGGCGACGTCGTGGCCAGCGCCCGCAGCGGCCGCGAGGGGCTGTACGTGCTGACCGAACTCGTCGCGGGCGAGTACACCCTGGCGGCGAGCGCACCGGCCTTCCGGCCGGCCGCCCTGCCGGTCAGCGTGCAGGCGTCCCGCGAGACCCGCCAGGACGTCGAACTCGCCGGCGGTGCGGTGCTGCGCGGCACCGTGCGGGCGCCCGGCGGGCGCCTGGTGGAGGACGCCCGGGTCACGCTGCTGGACGCGGCGGGCAACGTCGTGGACTCCGTGACCACCGGGTCCGACGGCCACTTCCGCTTCGTCGACCTGGCGGCCGGCGAGTACACCGTCATCGCGGCGGGCTACCCGCCGGTGGCCACCGTCCTGCAGGTCGCCGGCGGCGGCCGCACCGAGCGCGATCTGCAGCTCGGCCACGCGGACTGACGTGCGGCGCCCGCCGGGGCCCCGGTGATCCGGGCCCCGGCGGGCGCCGTCCGATCAGCCGCCGGCGCCGATCGACGCCGCGGGGGCCGGGACTCCCGAGCCCTGCGTCTTGTCCTTGGCGCACTGGGTGCCGCGGATCAGCGCGTACGAGCCGCCGATCCGGTAGGTGCCGGCGGCCGGCGCGTACAACCGGGTCCAGTCGCCGTCGGGCGTCAGGCAGCCGTGCCGGTTGTCCTTGGCACCCTCGATGCCCAGCACCGGGGACCACGGGATGCGCAGCACCACCGACCCGGCGTGCGGCATCGTCACCGTCAGCTCCGCGGGCCCGGCCTCGTTCACCACCGCGGGCGGGTCGGCGAGCGGCTCGGCGCCGCTGACCTCGTACAGCTTCCAGTGCGCGTCGCTCCACACCGGGTGCAGCCACGGGTTGCCCGCCGCGACGATCTTCGCCTCGGCGACGGCCGCGCCGTCCGGCTCGTCCGACGGCAGCACCACGTAGTTCACGCTCCAGCGGCGCAGCCAGTCGCGGTAGGTGTCCGGGGTGAGCGTGCCGTCGTAGAACAGCGGGTTGCGCTCCACATCGGCCTGCCGGTTCCAGCCGCGGGCCAGGTTCACGTACGGGGAGAGCCCGGACGCCTCCCAGTGGGAGCGCAGCGGGACGACCTCGACCCGGCCGCGGTCGGCCTTGACGTGCCGCAGCTCAGTGATCAGCGGGCCGGCGTTCTTGATGGTGGACGACACCGCGGACGTCTCGACCTGGTCCACGATCGGCTTGGTGATCTGCCAGGTGGCCACCCCGGCGAACGCCAGCCACAGCAGCACCGTCCGGCGCGGTCCCCAGGTGCTCCCCATCGCTATGATCAGCACGACCGTCCCGCCGAACAGCAGAGCCAGTCGCTCGACGTTGCTCCCGATGGGTGACGGGATCACATAGGTCAGGGCCACGCCCAGCGCGTACACCCACGCACCCAGGTACAGCGAGCGCCACTTGCGCGGGACCACCAGCGCGGTCACCACCGAGATGGCGAACGGGATGATCGCGAAGTACCAGTTGAAGGGCTGCACCCCGTAGAAGGGGAACAGCAGCGAGGTCGCCCCGACCACCAGCGGCGGTGCCACGGCCAGGACGTACGCCTCGGTGCGGCGGCCGGTGAGGAACATCGAGGCCGCGACCACCAGCAGGAACAACCCCGCCACGGGGCTGCACATGGTCGCCAGCGCCGCCATCGCCGTGGCGACCAGCATCCGCTTGTTCCGCCCCTTGATCGCACGCTCCGCGGGGAACAGCAGCACCGTGGAGACCAGGGCGAACATCATGCCCAGCGCGAACGTCACCCGGCCGGAGACGACATCACACCAAAGAGCGAACACCGTCCAGGCGATGGGCAGCGCCGGGCGGTCGATCCGGGAGCGCAGCAGCATGGCCGTGGCCAGCGTCGCCGACAGCGTGCCGGCGATCACCGCCGTCGTCCGCACCCCCAGCCACGCCATGATGTACGGCGACAGGATGCTGTACGACGCCGGGTGCATCCCGCCGTACCAGGAGAAGTTGTACGAGGCCGAGGGGTGCGCCCGTATGAAGTTCGTCCAGGCGTACTGCGCCGCCATGTCGCCGGAGTCCTTGGCCAGGAACAGCGCCCACAGCAGGTGGAGCACCGCGGCCGCCGCGGTCGCCAGGAACAGCGGGTGTCTGGGGTCCACCCACCGCAGCACCGGTCGGGGTCCGCGGACGGCGCCCGTGCGCGCAGGCTGCCAGGTGGTCACGTGGCCTCTTCCGGTAGCGGGTGGTGCGGAGTCGTCCCGGCCGGGGCCCGGCCGGCGGGGGGTCGGAGCGCTTCCGCGGAGCGGCCGGGACGCACTACGAACACAGGTGTTTGGACGCTAGCACGACCGGCTTGGTTGCTCGTGCGCGGGCGTGTGACCGGTTTTGCCCAACGCCTGACCCGGCACCCCGGGCGGTCGTACCGTGGTGGCGGCACCGCAGATCTTGTGCCGGTCGGGCTCCTTCCCGTGGCGTCCGCCGGCCGCGGCCGGCGGACGCCACGGGAAGGAGCCCGACCACCCATGGACCGCCGAACTCCGCCGGGGCTCTCCGGCCGGATCCCGCTCGCGGTGATCGTCGTGGACACCGGCGGCCTGGTGTCGCACTGGAGCACGGGTGCGCGGCGGCTGTTCGGTCCTTCCCGTGAGGAGGCCGTGGGCCGTCCCGCGGTGGACCTGTTACCCGTGGTCGGATCGCTGGACGCACTGGACGTACCGCCGGCGGACATGGCCGTCCCGCCGGCCGCCGCGGACATCGAGGCCGCCCTCGGGGCCGCCTACCCGGCCCGCGCCGCGTCCCCCGAACCGGAGCCCGCGGAGTCCGTCCTTCCCGGCGGCACCTCGTACCCGACCGCCGGGCGCGCCCGCCTCCACGACCGCCCCGGCCCGCTGGTCCCCTCGCCGTCCGCACCCGCGGCGCCGGGGGAGGAGCAGCCGGAGGCCGCCGCCGCGCGCGGCCCGCTGGACGTGCTGTGGTGGGCCTACCCGCTCGTCGGACCCGGCCCCGAGCGGCTGCTGGTGCTGGCCGCCGACGCCGCCCAGGTGCAGCCGGACGGCGCCGGAACCGCGGCCGTGGAGCACATCGCACCGGGGTTCGCCCTGCACACCGAGTTCGCCGGTGCCGACCGGCTGGCCAAGCGGCTCCCGGAGATCCTGCCCAGCATGAACCCGCTGGACAGCGCCCGGATCGTCGCCCAGGTCCTCGAACTGGGCTACCCGGTGCTGGAGATCAGCCAGCACGACCGGGTGCCGGTGACGCCCGACTGGGGAGTGCCGCGCCGGGCCGCGCGGCAGGCCGGGCCGCGCGCCGCCGCGCCGGACGCCGCCGTTCCGGCCGAGGACCCGGCGCGCGACCTGGAGTACGCCGCGGTCCGCGAGCGCCTGGAGTTCCTCAACGAGGTCAGCGGCCGGATCGGCACCTCCCTGGACCTCGCCCGCACCATCCAGGAGGTCAGCGCGGCCGTGGTGCCGCGCTTCACCGACGTGGCCGGGACCTACCTCCGCGAGCAGGTACTGGCCGGTGAGGGCTTCCCCGACGGCCCGCCTGACGTCACGACCTTGTGGCACCGCGTCGCCGTCGAGCACACCGACGAACCCGGCCGCTGGGACGACGTGGTGCCGGTCGGCGAGTCGATGCCGTTCCCCGCCCGGACCCCGTTCTTCCAGTGCATGACCACCGGGGAGCCGGTGCTGGTCCCGCGGATCAGCGAGGAGGCCGGCAACGCGATCGCCGCGCAGTTCCCCAAGCGCGACATCAGCCCGCTGATCAACAACCGCTCGATGCTGGTCGTCCCGCTCAAGGCCCGCAACGTGGTGCTGGGCTTCATGATCCTGCTGCGCCACCACGAGCGGCCCGCGTTCGACGACATGGACCGCGTCACCGGCGCCGAACTGGCCGCCAGGGCCGGCCTGGTGCTGGACAACGCCCGCATGTACACGTACCAGGAGAACGTCGCCGACACCCTTCAGGACAGCATGCTGCCGCACGTCGCGCCGCGCATGCCCGGCTGCGACGTGGCGACCCGGTACCTGCCCGGCACCCGGCTGGGCCGGGTCGGCGGCGACTGGTTCGACAGCATCAAGCTGCCCGGGTCGCGGCTCGCGCTGGTCGTCGGCGACGTGATGGGGCACGGCCTGAACTCGGCCGCGATGATGGGCCAGTTCCGCACCGCCGTGCAGGCCATGGCGGCCCTGGACATGCCGCCCGCCCAACTGCTGCGCACCCTCGACGACCTGGCCCAGCGCCTCGGCGAGCAGTACCTGGCCACCTGCGTGTACGCGGTCTACGACCCGGTGGAGTCCGAACTGCTGGTGGCCAACGCCGGGCACATCCCGCCGGTGCTGGTCCGGGCCGCGGACGGCCGCAGCGAACTGCTCGACATACCCACCGGCGCGCCGCTGGGCGTCGGCGGCGTGCCGTTCGAGGAGGTGCGGGTCCCGGTGGCGGCCGGCGACCGGCTGGTGCTGTGCACCGACGGGCTGGTGGAGGTCCGCGGCCAGGACATCGGCACCGGCCTCGCCGCCCTCTGCGCGAGCGCGGCCCACCCCGCCGCGTCCATGGACGACGCGTGCGACACCATCATCCGCGCCCTCAACCCCCGCGGCGGCCGCAAGGACGACGTCGCCCTGTTGATGGCCCGCCTCAACGGCATCCCCCGCCAGGACGTCGCCACCTGGGAACTGGACATCGACCCCCGCGAGGCCGGCCGGGCCCGCCGGCTGGTCCGGCAGACCCTGCACGGCTGGGGCCTCGACGCGATCGCCGGGACCGCCGAACTGCTGGTCGGCGAGGTCGTCACCAACGCGCTGCGGCACGCGCACACCCGCCGCGTGGGCCTGCGCCTGGTGCGGGCCGGCGCGCTGCTGTGCGAGGTCGGCGACGACGACCACGCCGTGCCGGTGCTGCTGAGCGCCGGCCCGGACGACGAGGGCGGGCGCGGGCTGCGCATCGTCAGCCGGCTGGCCCGCGCGTGGGGCACCAGCCGCACCGCCCAGGGCAAGACGGTCTGGTTCGAGCAGACGCTGCCGCGCCGCGGGCGCTGACACGGCAGTGCCACGACAGCGCCCGTCCCCGTGCGCCCCGGAAGGGTGCGCCTCCGTCCGTGACCGTCATGTACCGGGAAGTGGTGAGTACGTGTGAGGGTGTCAGCCGAGTACGAGCAGTCGTGGGAGCGGTTCTGGCAGGACGCGCCGGAGGGCACCGGCGGGGTGTTCTGGGACGCCGACGCGTCGGAGACGGTCGCGGTGCACGAGCCGCACTTCGCCGCGCACTTCGACCCGGGCCTGCCGCTCGTCGACCTCGGGTGCGGCAACGGCACCCAGACCCGCTGGCTGGCCGGCCGCTACCGGCGGGTGGTCGGGGTGGACCTGGCGCGGGCCGCCGTGACGCTCGCCCGGCGCGACGACCCGCACGGCCTGGCCGCCTACGAGCAGCTCGACGCCGTGGACGCCGAGGCGGTCGCGCGGCTGCACGCCGAGCTGGGCGACGTGAACGTCTACATGCGCGGGGTGCTGCACCAGAGCCGGACCACCGACCGGGCGGCGCTGGTCGCCGGCATCGCCGCGCTCACCGGGGAGCGCGGCCGGGTCTTCGCGGTCGAGCTGGCCGAGGCCGCCAAGGAGGTGCTGCTGGGTCTCGCCGGCGGGCCGCAGGGCCCGCCGCTGAAGGTCCGCGCGATCTTCGCCCACGGCATCGCGCCGGGCGAGGTGGCCGACGCGGCGGTGCCCGGCTACTTCCACGAGGCGGGTCTCAGGGTGCTCGCCGAGGGCGAACAGCCCCTGCTGACGACCGAGTTCACAGCCGAGGGCGAAAGGATCGACGTTCCGTCGAAGTGGCTGGTCGCGGGCCGTGAGGGCTGACCGCTAGAGGTGTAGACCAGTGAAGTTGTCCACAGGTCACGGGGGGCTCTGGCCGGGGGCCGCCGCGGCCGCGTAACGTGACGCGCATGAAGATCCTCATCTCCGCGGACATGGAAGGCGCGACCGGTGTGACCTGGCCGGCCGACGTGCTGCCCGGCAGCGAGCAGTGGCAGCGCTGCCGCCACCTGTTCACCTCCGATGTCAACGCCGCCGTGGCCGGCTTCTTCGACGGCGGCGCCGACGAGGTGCTGATCAACGAGGCGCACTGGACCATGCGCAACCTGCTGCTCGAGAAGCTCGACGAGCGCGCCGAGATGCTCACCGGCCGCCACAAGGACCTCTCCATGGTCGAGGGCGTGCAGCACGGCGACGTCGACGGCATCGCCTTCGTCGGCTACCACACCGGCGCCGGCACCGAGGGCGTCCTCGCCCACACCTACCTCGCCAACTCCATCACCGGCGTGTGGGTGAACGGGGAACAGGCCAGCGAGGGCCGGCTCAACGCCCTGGTGGTCGCCGAGTACGGCGTGCCCGTCGTCCTGGTCACCGGTGACGACCGCACCGGCCTCGACGCCCACGGCTACGCCCCGCAGGCCCGCACCGTCGCCGTCAAGGACTACGTGTCCCGGTACGCCGCCGTGTGCCGCCCGCCGGCGCGCACCGCCGCCGACATCCGCGCCGCCGCCAAGGAGGCCGCGTCCCTCGCGGTCCGCCACGAGCCCGCGCAGGCCGGACCGTTCACCGTGGAGCTGGAGTTCGACGCCGTGCACCTGGCCGGTGCGGCGACCGTCGTGCCGGGCGTGCAGCGCACCGGCGAGCGGCGCGTGTCCTACACGCTGCCCACGATGTACGAGGCCATCCGGGCCTTCAAGGCCGTCACCACCCTCGTCTCGCAGGCCGTGGAGGAGCAGTATGGCTGAGCAGCAGACCGTCGCCGCGGCCCACGGCCGTCCCGACGTCGTCGACCAGCAGGCGCTCGACGAGGTGGTGCGCTTCACCTCCGAGCTGATCCGGATCGACACCACCAACCGCGGCGGCGGCGAGGGCAACGAGCGGCCCGCCGCCGAGTACGTCGCCGAGCAGCTCGCCGACGCCGGGATCACCCCGCGCATCCTGGAGTCCGCCCCGGGCCGCGCGAACGTCGTCGCCCGCATCCCGGGAACCGACCCGACCGCCCCCGCCCTGCTGGTCCACGGCCACCTGGACGTGGTGCCCGCCGAGCCCGCCGAGTGGAGCGTCCACCCGTTCTCCGGCGAGATCCGGGACGGCGAGGTCTGGGGCCGCGGCGCCGTCGACATGAAGAACATGGACGCGATGGTGCTCTCCACCGTCCGCGCCTGGGCCCGCAGCGGGCAGCGCCCGCCGCGCGACATCGTGCTGGCCTTCACCGCCGACGAGGAGGACAGCGCCTCCTACGGCTCGGGCTACCTCGTCGCCGAGCACGCCGACCTGTTCGAGGGCTGCACCGAGGGCATCAGCGAGTCCGGCGCCTTCACCTTCCACGCCGGCCCGATGCGGATCTACCCGGTCGCCGCGGGCGAGCGGGGCACCGCCTGGCTCAAGCTCACCGCCAAGGGCACCGCGGGCCACGGTTCCAAGGTCAACCCCGACAACGCCGTCACCCACCTCGCCGCGGCGATCGCCCGCATCGGCGAGCACCAGTGGCCGGTGCGGATCACGGACACGGTCCGCGCCCAGCTGTTCGCGCTCGCCGAACTGCACGGCGTGGAGGCCGACCTGGACGACGTGGACGCCCTGCTCGACAAGCTCGGCCCGTCCGCGACGCTGGTGAAGTCCACCGTCCGCAACAGCGCCAACCCCACCATGCTGGACGCCGGCTACAAGGTGAACGTCGTCCCGGGCGCCGCCACCGCCTTCGTCGACGGGCGGATCCTGCCCGGCGGCCAGGAGGAGTTCACCGCCACCCTCGACAAGCTGACCGGCCCGCACGTGACGTGGGATTACCACCACCGCGAGGTCCCGCTGGAGGCACCGGTCGACTCGCCCACCTACGCCGCGATGCGCGAGGCGCTGGAGCACTTCGACCCCGAGGGGCACGTGGTGCCCTACTGCATGTCCGGCGGCACCGACGCCAAGCAGTTCTCCCGGCTCGGGATCACCGGCTACGGCTTCTCCCCGCTGAAGCTGCCGCCCGGCTACGACTACTGGGCGCTGTTCCACGGCGTGGACGAGCGGGTGCCCGTGGACGCGCTGCACTTCGGCGTCCGCGTGCTGGACCGCTTCCTGCGCGGCACGGCCGCCCCGGCCGGCGAGGAGAGCCGATGACCGCCACCGGGCTGCCGCCCGCCCCCTACGGCACCTGGCCCTCCCCGATCGACGCCGCCACCGCGGCCGCCCACGACGGCAGCCCGGAGTACGTCGGCGTGGTCGGCGACGAGGTGTGGTGGACCGCCCCGCGGCCCGCCGAGGCCGGCCGCCGCGCCCTGATCCGGCGCCGTCCCGACGGCACCGAGGAATGCCCGCTGCCCGCGCCGTGGAACGTGCGCAGCCGCGTCATCGAGTACGGCGGCACCCCGTGGGCCGGCGCGATCGTCGACGGCAGCCCGCTGATCGTCTTCGTCCACCACCCCGACCAGCGGCTGTACGCCTTCCGCCCGGACGCCCCGGAGGACCAGCCGCGCCCGCTGACCCCCGTCTCGCCGGTCGGCGGCGGGCTGCGCTGGGCCGACCTGGCGGTGCACCCCGAACGCGGCGAGGTCTGGGCCGTGCTGGAGGAGTTCACCGGCGAGGGGCCGAGCGACTGCCGCCGCGTGCCCGCCGCCGTGCCGCTCGACGGCTCCGCCGCCGACGACCGCACCGCGGTGCGCGAACTGGCCGCCGAGACCCACCGGTTCGTCACCGGCCCCCGGCTCTCGCCCGACGGCACCCGTGCCGCCTGGATCGCCTGGGACCACCCGCAGATGCCGTGGGACGGCACCGAGCTGCGGGTCGCCGACGTCACGCCGGCCGGCGGCTTCGGCCCCGCCCGCACCGTCATCGGCGGCCCGGACGAGTCCGTCACCCAGGCCGACTGGGCGCCCGACGGCACCCTGCTCGCCCTCACCGACCGCACCGGCTGGTGGAACCTGCACCGCGTCGACCCCGGCAGCGGCGAGGCCGTCAACCTGTGCCCGCGCGAGGAGGAGTTCGGCAACGCCCTCTGGAAGCTGGGCCACTGCTGGTTCCGGCCGCTGGACAACGGCCTGATCGCCGTCCTGCACGGCGTCGGCGCGCTCCGGCTGGGCCTGCTCGATCCCGCCACCGGCGAGGTCGCCGACGCGGCCGGGAAGTGGACCGAGTGGAACCCCACCCTGGCCGCCGTGGGCAGCCGGGTCATCGGGGTCGCGGCCAGCGCCCGCACGTCCTCCGAGATCGTCGAACTCGACGCGCTCACCGGCCGCGCCCGGGTGCTGGGCAACGCCCACCACGACACCGTCGACCCCGCCTACCTGCCCGAGGCAACCCACCGGGTGTTCACCGGACCGGGCGGACGCGAGGTGCACGCCCACGTCTACCCGCCCGCGAACCCCGCGGTGACCGGCGAGGGCCCCGCACCCTACGCGGTGTGGGTGCACGGCGGGCCCACCAGCCGCGCCGGGATGGTGCTCGACCTGGAGATCGCCTACTTCACCTCGCGCGGCATCGGCGTCGCCGAGGTCAACTACGGCGGCTCCACCGGCTACGGCCGCGCCTACCGCAACCGGCTGCGCGAGCAGTGGGGCGTGGTGGACGTCGAGGACTGCGCGGCGGTCGCCGAGGGCCTGGTCGCCGAGGGAGCCGCCGACCCCGAGCGGCTCGCCATCCGCGGCGGCAGCGCCGGCGGCTGGACCAGCGCCGCGGCGCTCACCTCCACCAGCACCTACGCCTGCGGCACCGTCATCTACCCGATCCTGGACCTCTACGGCTGGTCCCCGGCCGGCGGCGAGACGCACGACTTCGAGTCCCACTACCTGGAGACGCTCGTCGGGCCGCTGGACGAGGTGCCCGAGCGGTACCACGACCGCTCGCCGGTCCACCACGGCGACCGCATCACCGTGCCGTTCCTGCTGCTGCAAGGGCTGGACGACGTGATCTGCCCGCCCGTGCAGTGCGACCGGTTCCTGGAGGCGGTCGCCGGACGCGGCATCCCGCACGCCTACCTGACATTCGAGGGCGAGAGCCACGGCTTCCGCCGGCTGGACACCATGGTCACCAGCCTGGAGGCCGAACTCTCCCTGTACGGGCAGGTGTTCGGGTTCACCCCGGCCGGCGTGCCCAAGCTGGAGCTGACCACGTGAGCGAGTCCGCCGTCGCGGGCACCGGCGGCGCGGCCCGGCCGCCCGTGCCCGCGCTGACCCGCCCGCGCCGCCTGCGGCCCGGCGACCGGATCGGGATCGTCGCACCCAGCGGTCCCGTACCCGGCGACCGGCTGACGGC
>WRCZ01000037.1 GCA_009783685.1 Actinomycetes bacterium | reverse complement strand
GGCCAACACGGTCCGCAACTCGCCCCGCCAGGCCGGCCCACCACTGCGCCCGCCAGGCAGGGGGCGTTCGGCCGCCGCCCGCCCAGAGCCGGGCCCGACCGGCCAGCACGGTCCGCAACTCGGCCCGGGGCCAGCCGGCCACAGCGCACGCCGGGCATGGGGCGTTCCGCCACCGCCCCGCACACGGCCGGGCCGCACGGCCGCAGGACGGTCCGCAGGGCCGGCCCACCACAGCGCCCGCCAGGCAGGGGTCCTGCGGCCCACGGCGCGGCCCGCCGCCCAACCGCCGGTCAGGCGCTGGTCAGCCGTCGGCGAGCAGGTCGTCGACCCGGGCCTCGCCCTCGCGGTACCGCCGGGTGATCTCGGCGGAGCAGCCGTCCACGGTCTGCTGGAGGGCGTGGCGGCGCTTGGAGACCTGCTGCTCGTACCGCACCAGCCGGTCCATGGCCACGTCCAGTTCGGGGTCGGTGCGGGCGTCCAGGTCGGACAGCTCGACCTCGGAGAGCATCTCCTCGGCCAGCGCCCTGACGCGCTCCGTCAGCGGGGTCCCGAGCGTCACGTGGCGGGCCGAGGACCGGACCCGCGAGGGGCCGTCGGCGAGGATCTCGGAGAGCCGGTCGACGAGCGGTCCGTCGGCGGCGGGCCGGGCGCCCGGGGACCCGGGGACGGCTGACCTGGGGGCCGGCGAGGGACCGGGCACGACCGCGGCCGGGCCGGGCAGGACCGTCGAAGGGCCGGGCACGGCGGGAACGCCGAGCGTGGCGGTGCCCAGGGCGCCGGAGGTCTCGGCGGAGCCGTCGCGGCGGCGCAGTTCCGCCTGGAGGATGTCGATCCGGCCGTGCAGCATCCGCCGCAGGTAGGACAGGTCGGCCTCCTCCTGCTGGGCGTCGCGGCGCAGGGCGCGCAGCGCGGCCAGGTCCAGCCGGGCGAGGTCGGGGGTCGGGATGTCCACGAGCGGGCTCCGCGGTGCGGGCGGGCGCAGCGGGCCCCGGGCGTCGGCCTTCAGCATGTGATGGCCCTTCCTGGTGGGCGCCGTCGGGACGGCGGCCGTCGGTCCGGCGGCGCCGGACGCCGCCGTGGGTCCTGGTACGGCGGTGCCGGAAGTCTCTCCAGTGCCGGGTGTGGTCATACCTGTCGTCCCCTCCTCGCTGCGGGCGCGCCGCGACCCGGAATCGATGCTGCCACTTGCCGCTGACACCCCGCAGCGACATGGCACCCGAACGGCCGTCGCAACAGTTGTGCGAGCCCGCCGACCGGCCGTACCGCGCCACCCCGTGCGCCCCCCTCACCCGTGTGAGGGACGCGCGGGCGCCCACGCCACAATGGCGGCATGCGAGCAGTGGCCCAGCGGGTGAGTGAGGCGAAGGTCGTCGTCGACGGGAAGACCGTCGGCGCCGTCACAGGACCGGGACTGTGCGTCCTGGTGGGCGTGACGCACGACGACACGGTGGAGAAGGCGGCCGCGCTGGCCCGCAAGCTGTGGACGCTGCGGATCCTGCCCGACGAGCAGTCGTGTTCCGACATCGACGGCCCGCTGCTCGTCATCAGCCAGTTCACGCTTTACGGTGACGCCCGGAAGGGGCGCCGGCCCACCTGGAACGCGGCCGCGCCGGGGCCGGTCGCCGAACCGCTGGTCGACGAGGTCGTCGCCCAGCTGCGGAAGCTGGGCGCGACCGTCGAGACCGGCGTGTTCGGCGCGGAGATGAAGGTGTCGCTCACCAACGACGGCCCGTTCACCGTCGTCGTGGAGATCTGAGTCAAGAGCTGAGCCGAGGGCTGAGCCGAGGACCGAGTGGTGCGCCGGGGGGCGCTCTGACGCGTCAGGGCTGACGCGTCAGAGCCGGGGGCGTCAGGGGGCGACGACCGTCTCCTGCGCCGCCGCCGTGTCCTCGGCCAGCAGCGTCGCCCGCTCCGGGGTGTTCCGCTTGACCAGGGCGAGCGCGATCGGGCCCAGCTCCCAGTGCCGGGCGGACGAGGTGATGAAGCCGATGGCGCGGCCCAGCTCGCCGTCCGGGCCGGTCTCCGCGATCCGCACGGGCGCGCCGTGCGCGGGCAGCCGCACCTCGCTGCCGTCCAGGTGCAGGAAGACCAGCCGGCGCGGCGGCCGGCCGAGGTTGTGCACGCGGGCGACGGTCTCCTGGCCGCGGTAGCAGCCCTTGTCCAGGTGCACGGCCGTGTCCAGCCAGCCGACCTCGTGCGGGATGGTGCGGTGGTCGGTCTCCAGGCCGAGCCGCGGCCGGTGCGCCTCGATCCGCAGCGCCTCGTGGGCCAGCACGCCGATCGCCGGGCCGGCCTGCGCGGTCCACTCCTCCAGGAGGTCGCGGGGCACGAACACGTCCCGGCCGTACGCCGTCTCGCGCACCGTCCACTCCTGCGGGACCACGGTGATCGACCCGGCGGGCAGGTGCACCACCGCGTACCGGTCGGTGACGTCCGCGGCCTCAACCCGGTAGAAGAACTTCATGCTCTCCAGGTAGGCCAGCAGCGCCTCCTGCGTGCCGGGCTCGACGTGCATCCACGTGGTGGCGCCGTCGTCGACCAGGTACAGGGCGTGCTCGATGTGGCCGTGCGCGGACAGGATGAGGGCCTCGGTGGCCTGGTGCGGGGGCAGCTGCTCCACGTGCTGGGTGAGCAGCAGGTGCAGCCAGGACAGCCGGTCCTCCCCGCTGACGGTCACGACACCGCGGTGGGAGAGGTCCACGAACCCGGTGCCGTCGGCGAGCGCGCGCTGCTCGCGGAAGAGGTCGCCGTAGTGGGCGGCGACCCCCTCGTCAGGGCCTTCTGCGGGGACGGCGCCGGGCAGCGACAGCAAAGGGCTCTTCGTCATGCCGTCAAGCGTACGACCGGCCTGCCCCGCGAGGATGAGGCCGGTCCACCCGCGGGCTGACGGGCGGCCGTTGCGGGCGGGCGATCAGCCCTGGCCGTCCGCCGCCTTGCGGGTGCAGTCCCGGCAGCGGCCGAAGATCGCGAAGTGCTTCATGTCCGTCTCGAAGCCGAACTGCTCGCGCAGCCCCTCCTTGAGGGGCGCGGCCAGTTCCACGGACGCCTCCGTCACCGAGTCGCAGTCCCGGCACACCAGGTGCATGTGGTCGTGCCGGTCCGCCAGGTGGTACGTGGGGGCGCCGTGGCCGAGGTGGGCATGGCTGACCAGGCCCAGCTCCTCAAGAAGCTCCAGCGTGCGGTAGACGGTGGAGATGTTCACTCCGGAGGCGGTCTTGCGGACCTCGCACAGGATGCCGTCGGGCGTCGCGTGCTCCAGGTGGCCGACGGCCTCCAGGACAAGCTGGCGCTGCGGGGTCAGCCGGTAGCCGCGCTGCCGCAGATCGCTCTTCCAGTCGGTGCTCGCCACACGGCAAGTGTAGGCACGGGGCAGCGGCGCGGGACCGGCCCGCGGCGCTACCCCCCGCTTCGGGAAGCCGATCTGCTTCTCGGGGACGCCGGTCTACTTGAAGAAGGCGATGCCGTCGTCCGGCAGGTCCTTGAGGTCGGCGGCCCACTCGCGCGGGTCCACGACCTTCTTCAGGTGCGCGGACATGTAGGCGCGCAGCGGCACCGACGGCGTGGCCTTCTCGCCCACCCACATCAGGTCGCCGTTGACGTACCCGTACAGCCGCTTGCCGCCGCTGTACTCCGCGGCCTGCGGCAGCCGCGCCACCGCGTCGGTGACCAGGTCGATCTGCGGCTTGCCCTCGGCCAGCTCGCCGGTCCAGATCTCCACGACGCCCTCGTCGCGCGTGGTGGTGACGTCCACCTTGCGCTCGGCGTCGATCCGCCAGTACCCGCTCTCGGACTCCAGCGGCCGGACCTTGTTGCCCTCGGCGTCCAGCACCCAGGTGTGCGAGGTGTACTCCAGGAACGGCCGTCCGTCGTGCGTGAAGGACAGCTCCTGCCCGAAGTTGCACTTCTCGGCGCCCGGGAAGTCGTGCACGCCCGCGCCCGACCAGTCACCCAGCAGGAACGCCAGCGGGACCAGCTCGGGGTGCAGGTCCGAGGGGATCTCGATCATGTCAGCGCTGGCCCTGGTAGAGCTTCTTCACCGCGTAGAGCGCGAACGCGGCGACGGCCAGGCAGATCAGGATCAGCAGGGCGTCGAAGTAGTACTCGATTGCCACGGGACGTGCTCCTCGGAGGGGCGGGCGGTCAGGACCGCGCACGAGTCTAGTCCGCGCCCCCGGCCCGGGCGCGGCCAGCCCGCGTGACGTGCGGCTCAGGTCGTCGTCCGGGCGGTGGGCCGGGCCCGCGCCCGGCCCGTTCGGGCGGACATGCGCGTTCCGCGGCATCGCGCGGGAGCAGCGGCGTACCGCCCCCTAGGCTGAGCGCATGGCGAAGAAGCTCGTGATCAAGGTGACGGCCGGGGCCGACGGTCCCGAGCGGTGCTCGCAGGCGTTCACCGTGGCGGCCGTGGCGGTGGCCAGCGGGGTGGAGGTGTCGCTGTGGCTGACCGGCGAGTCGGCGTGGTTCGCGCTGCCGGGCAGGGCCGCGGAGTTCGAACTGCCGCACTCCGCGCCGCTGCCGGACCTGCTGGACGCGGTGATCGCCGGCGGGCAGGTCACCCTGTGCACGCAGTGCGCGGCGCGCCGCGACATCAGCGAGAAGGACGTGCTGGAGGGCGTGCGGATCGCCGGGGCGCAGGTGTTCGTCAGCGAGATCATGCCGGACGGCGTGCAGGCCCTCGTCTACTGACGGGCGTCACTGGGGCCCCTGGTCGGGGCGGCGGCGCGGCGGCTGGCCGTGGCCGTCGTGGTCCGGGCCGTCCTGGCCGTCGCTGCGGTCCCGGCCGTGCTTGGCGTCCTTGCCGTCCTTGCCGTCCTTGCTGTCGGCGCCGCCGTCCAGCTCCGCCCACCAGGCGTCGGACTCCGGGTCGCCGCTGTCACCGCGGGGCTCGTCGAACCAGTGGTCCTCGGGACCGCGCCGGTTGGCCACGATCGCGGCGACGGGAGGGATGACCATGGCCGTCAGGCACATGGCGATGGCTGCCGGTACCGACCACAAACGCACGACCGCCCACGCCATGATGAAGAGCACCACGCAAGTGCCCATCATGGCGAAGTACCAGTGACGACGGCGTGCGTACACACTTCAAAGGTACGTCCGGCGGCCGGAGACCGGAACACGCGGGAAGGGCCGCACCCCCTTGCGCGGGGTGCGGCCCTTCGCGTTCACGAGCGGCGCTGCCGCCGGGCGCCGTGACCGGCGCCGGCCGGCGTCAGACCGCGATGGCGACCTCGGCCGCCGCGCCCTGCTGGGCCACGACGGTGCGGTCGACCGTGGCGCCCGGGACGAGCGCGCGCAGCGTCCAGGTGCCGGGCGCCGCGAAGAAGCGGAACTGCCCGGTCGCCGAGGTCGGCACCTCGGCGGTGAACTCGCCGCCGCCGTCCAGCAGCCGCACGTAGCCGCTGACCGGCTCGCCGTCGCGGGTCACCGACCCCTGGATGATCGTCTCGTTCGCCACGTCCACTCCTGCCAGGTCAGGGCCGCCGGCCTTCGCTCCACACATACGGTTCAGTCCTCGCCTCGGTCGATCGGGGTCAGTTGGCGCCGAGCTCGATCGGAACACCGACGAGCGAGCCGTACTCGGTCCACGAGCCGTCGTAGTTCTTCACGTTCGCCTGGTCGAGCAGCTCGTGCAGCACGAACCAGGTGAGCGCGGAGCGCTCGCCGATCCGGCAGTACGCGATGGTGTCCTTCGCCAGGTCGACGTTCTCGTCCTTGTACAGCTGGACGAGCTCCTCGTCGGACTTGAAGGTGCCGTCGTCGTTGGCGTTCTTCGACCACGGGATGTTGCGGGCGCTCGGCACGTGGCCGGGGCGCTGCGACTGCTCCTGCGGCAGGTGCGCCGGGGCGAGCAGCTTGCCGGAGAACTCGTCGGGCGAGCGCACGTCGACCAGGTTCAGCGAGCCGATCGCGGCCACCACGTCGTCGCGGAAGGCGCGGATCGCGGTGTTCTGCGCCTGGGCGGTGTACGAGGTCGCGGCGCGCTCGGGCACGGCGGTGACCAGGTCGCGGGAGTCCAGCTCCCACTTCTTGCGGCCGCCGTCGAGCAGCTTGACGCTGTCGTGGCCGTAGAGCTTGAAGTACCAGTAGGCGTACGAGGCGAACCAGTTGTTGTTGCCGCCGTACAGCACCACCGTGTCGTCGTTGGCGATGCCCTTGGCGGACAGCAGCGCCTCGAAGCCGGCCTGGTCGACGAAGTCGCGGCGGACCGGGTCCTGCAGGTCCTTCTTCCAGTCGATGCGGACGGCGTTCTTGATGTGGTTCTTGTCGTAGGCCGAGGTGTCCTCGTCGACCTCGACGATGACCACCTTGGGGTCGTCGATGTGGGCCTCGACCCAGTCGGCGTCCACCAGGACGTCACTGCGGCTCATGCTGATCTCCTCCGGGGCAGTACGGATGTGCGGTGGCGCGGGCTGCGGGGTGCGCGAGAGCGCGCGGGTGTGTGCCGTGGGCACGGGGAACCGGGGCAAACAGGGAGCGCCGGGGGCCGTCGGGCCCGCTGCGGCACGGGGAAACTGCTGCCCCTAGGGCATGCGACAGAGCATGGCGGCGACGCGGCACAGGTCGACTGCCCGCCGCTTCGTGAGATCCGCCTGTCGCTTCATGACTCCCGATCGTAGGGAAACGGACCGGCGGGTGTCACCGCCGTGTCGTATGGCGAGACAAGATTGTCCGTATGGCGGTACGGCGCATCGCCGGCGGCCGTCGGGCCGCCCGGTCCGGGGGTCGCGCGTGCGTTCGACGGCGCACCGCCGGGGGCAGGTGGTCGCGGTGCGGACGCGGGCGTCTCAGTTGGCGAGAACGACGCTCTTGCCGGTGACCTGGACCGAGATGCCGTCCGGCGTGGTGGTCACCGAGGACAGCTCCAGGTTGCCGGGCAGGTGGGAGACCTGCCGGGTGAAGTCGATCTGGTCGCGCACCTTGCTCTCCAGGCCCAGCGCGGTCAGTTCCTTGGGCAGCCCCTCGGCGTGCAGGCCGATCGAGTTCTTGCTCACCAGCACGTCGCTGAGCACGCTCAGGTGGGCGCCCATGAACGATCCGGTGAGCTTGACCCGCGGCGTGCCGGACGACGACGCCCCGGCGTAGGACACCTTGATCCCGGCGGGCGCGGCCTTCGACAGGTCGTCGTAGGTGATGAACGCGTTGCCGTCCGCGTGGTCGGCGATCGCCCGGCTGAAGCCGTTGGACAGCTTCACGCCGTACAGGTCGGCGTGGAAGCTGTCGATCCGCACGGACTGCGAGCCGTCACCGGCCGCGATGTCCTTCGCGCTGACCTTCACGTCCTCCAGCTTGCCGCCCATCACCTGGGTCAGGAACGGGAAGCCGGTGATCGTCACCTTGGGCTTCTCGGCCAGGTTGTCGGTGGCCTGGGCGCGCTGTGCGGCCTTGTTCTGCACCATCGACACGGCGATCCGGTCCGCCGCGACGAACAGGCCGCCGAGGACGACCACGACGATCAGAACTATTCGCGCCACCCGCATGCGTCCGCCACTCCCCGCTCGTCGTACTCGTTCCGGCCCGGTGCGGCCCGGTGCGGCCCCGTGCCCGCACTTCCGCTTACGCCTGACGGACGGCGGGGGTCCCGTGGTTCCCGATCGTACGGATCCGTTACCTGGGACTTTTCCCGCGCGGCCGGTTCCGCGGTGCCTCAGTGAAGGGCGTTACCCAGGAGGTAGACCACCGGGGCGGCCGCGGTCAGCGGCAGGGCGACGCCCGCCGTGAAGTGGACGAACCGTGACGGGAAGTCGTAGCTCGCGACCCGCAGCCCGATCAGCGCGCCGGCGCCGCAGGCGGCGGCGAGCAGCACGCCGTGGCCGCCGCCCATGCCCGTGGCGGGTCCGGTGGCCAGCCCGGTGACCAGGGCGGCCAGCACCGACAGCACCAGCGAGACGGGCTCGCCGCCCGGCAGCCGCACCGCGCGCACCAGGGTGGCGGCGGCCACCGCGATCGCGCCGACCACCACCGGGTCGCTGCCCGCGCCGGACTCCGCGGTGGCCAGGTAGGCCGCGGCGACGACGGTCAGCAGCGTGGACGCCGAGGTCGCGGTGAGCGACGACAGGCGCTCGTCGGCCGAGCCGTGATGCCGCAGTTGCAGCACCAGCACGAGCAGCAGCCACACTCCGAGGGTGCCCACCAGCACCTCGGCGTTGTGGTGGCCGCCGTCGACGAGCAGGGCGACATCCGCGGTGACGCCGGCCATGAACGCCAGCACGATGCCCTGCCGGGCCGGCCACATGCCGTTCAGCCGGAACCAGCCGGCCGCGGTCACCGCCTCCAGCACCAGCAGGACGACGGCGAGACCCGGCTTGCCGAGCGCGGCCGCGCCGGCCGTGAGCAGGCCGAGCGCGGCGGTGAGCGCCGCGGGCTGGATGCCGGGCGGGATGATCGGTGAGCCGGTGCGCACCGGCGCCGCGGGCGCGCCAGCGGCCGGGCGCCCGTCCGCCTCCCGGGACGGCTCGTCCTCGACGAGCGGCAGCACCGCGGTGTGCTCGGTCCCCGCGAACGGCTGCTGCGGGGCGTAGCCGTGCGGCTGCGACCACTGCGCGGGCCCGGGCGATACGGCTCCGGGCTGGACGACCCCGGGCTGCGCGGGCGCGTACCCCGTGCCGTCCACCGCGGCGGCGTGCCCCCAGGACTGGGCGGCGGGCGGCGCCTGCCCCCAGCCGTCGACGCCGGCAGGTCCCTGGTACCCGTCCTGCGCGGGGGCGTGCCCGCCCCAGGCGTCCCCGGCCGACGGCACGCCGAAGGCCGCGCCCGGGTCCGCCTCCGCCGGAAGCTGCCCGCCGAGCGGCTCCGGCACGTAGGCGCCGCCGTCCGGCAGCCCGGTGTGCGCGCCCTGCCCGGCGCCGTAGCCCGCGGTGGCGTCGAAGCCGGCGTCGTAGCCGGCGCCGGCCGCGTACCCGGGGGCCGCCGGGTAGCCGGGACCGGTCCCGTACCCGGTGCCCGCGTCGTACCCGGAACCCGTCCCGTAGCCGGGGTCCGTCGCGTACCCGGGGGCCGCTCCGTAGCCGGGGTCCGTCCCGAAACCGGGGGGCCGGCCGGTGCCGGGCGCGTAGCCGTAGCCGCCGTCGTGGCCGGCCGTGCCGTCGCCGACGGGGTGGCCGCCCGCGGCCGGCCCGTCGAGCGGGTGGCCGTGGACGGGGTGGCCCGGCGGCGGGGCGTCGGGGGGCGGGGGAAAGCCGCCGTCCGCGGGGAAGCCGGGCGGGACGTCGGGGCGGTAGGGGTCGCCGTCGGGCGTGGTCATCGCGCACCTCCCGCGAAGGGCGGCAGGACTTCCACGGTGGCGCCTTCGTGCAGGGCGACCGAGGCGTGGTCGCGGGTGCCGACGGGCGTGCCGTCGACGAGGAAGGAGCAGCGCTGCAGCACGCGGGCGAACTCCGGTTCGCCGGCGTGGCGTTCGCGGGCGGCGGCCAGCGCGCCGGCCAGGGTCGCCGCCTGGTACGGCTCCTCCGCCGTGCCCGCGGCGGCCTTCGCGGCGGCCCAGTAGCGGATCGTGCCCGCCGCCAGCCGCCCGGGGGCCGTGTCAGGTGCAGCCATCACGCTTTCCGTTCCTCGTCTCCAGGTCGTGCCGGGGTCCATCATGGCCCGTGGGCCTCACGCGGCGGGAACGCGGGAGGTCAGCCACCCGCCGATGCGGGCCAGCAGCGCGTCGTCCGCGGCGTTCTCCGCGTGCCCGAAGCCGGGCTCGATCCACAGCTCGGCGCCGTCCTCGCCGGCCGCCGCGGCGAGCGACAGCGGGTGGTCCAGCGGGAAGTACGCGTCGCGGTCGCCGTGCACGATCAGCAGCGGGGTCGGGGCGATCAGCGGCACCGACTCCACCGGGGAGACGGGCACCGGGTCCCAGTCCCGGGGATGGATCCGGGTCTTCAGGCCGAACCGGGACACCAGCCGGCCCGCGGGCCGGGTCACCACCCAGTGCAGCCGGCGCATCGGCGCGGTCCCGCGGTAGTACCAGCGGGCCGGCGAGCTGACCGAGACGACCGCGGCGAGGCCGGCCGCCGGGGCGTGCCGCAGCACCACCGAGCCGCCCATCGAGAAGCCGACCGTGGCGACCCGCGGGTACCCCAGCCGGTGCGCCCAGGCGACCGCCGCCGCCAGGTCCAGCACCTCCAGGTCGCCGACCGTGGAGCGGCCGCCGGAGCGGCCGTGGCCGCGGAAGGAGAAGGTGACGACCCCGCCGAACCGGCTGAGCCGCTGGGCGGCGCGGCGCACCGCGGGCCGTTCCAGCGCGCCCGTGAAGCCGTGCGCGATCACGATCGCAAGACGGCCGGATCCGTTCGCCGCGGGCAGGTGTTCGGCCTCGATCGGCACGCCGTCGGACGTCAACAACACGGCCCGGCGGCCACTCGATGCGGTCACCCGGCCACGCAGACGCAGGTTGTCGGTCTCGGCAGGGCTGTCCATGTGGGCTATTGTTGCCTGGCAGAGGACCTGGGCAATGTCGCCCCCGGGTCCTTTCGTGCTTTCCGGCACGAAGTACGTCGTCCTCGCACACCGAGGAGGGTTCGGTTTTGAGCCAGCACGACCCGCTCGACCCGGCGGTGCCGCGCGCACCGCACGGGAGCACGCCGTGTCATGTCCGGACGCCCGACGGGAGACCCTGGTGAGTTCACTCCTGCTTCTGACCAACGCCCTGCAACCGTCGACCGAGGTGCTGCCCGCGCTGGGGCTGCTGCTGCACAACGTGCGGGTGGCGCCGGCCGAGGGCCCGGCCCTGGTGGACACCCCCGGCGCGGACGTCATCCTGATCGACGGCCGGCGCGACCTGCCGCAGGTGCGCAGTCTGTGCCAGCTGCTGCGCTCGACCGGCCCCGGCTGCCCGCTGGTGCTGGTGGTCACCGAGGGCGGGCTCGCCGCGGTCACCGCGGACTGGGGGATCGACGACGTCCTGCTGGACACCGCGGGCCCGGCCGAGGTCGAGGCCCGGCTGCGGCTGGCGACGGGCCGGCAGCAGATCACCGCGGACGACAGCCCGATGGAGATCCGCAACGGCGACCTGTCGGTGGACGAGGCGACCTACAGCGCCAAACTCAAGGGCCGGGTGCTGGACCTGACCTTCAAGGAGTTCGAGCTGCTGAAGTACCTCGCGCAGCACCCGGGCCGGGTCTTCACCCGCGCCCAGCTGCTGCAGGAGGTGTGGGGCTACGACTACTTCGGCGGGACCCGCACCGTGGACGTGCACGTGCGGCGGCTGCGCGCCAAGCTCGGCGTGGAGCACGAGTCGCTGATCGGCACCGTGCGGAACGTCGGCTACCGCTTCGTCACTCCGGAGAAGGTCGAGCGGGCCGCGGAGGAGGCGGCGCGCAGCGAGGCGGCCCAGGGCCGCGGCTCCGAGGAGGCGCCCGCGCGGCGCTCCCCGGCGGACCACTCGGTATGACCGGTATGACGAACCATGTGACGACCGGATAGACACGCGTAGACTGCGCGTCGTGCCCAAGGTGACGCGCGACGACGTGGCCAGGCTGGCGGGGACCTCGACCGCGGTCGTCAGCTACGTCATCAACAATGGACCCCGGCCGGTAGCACCGGCCACCCGCGAGCGTGTGCTCGCGGCCATCAAGCAGCTCGGCTACCGGCCGGACCGCGTGGCGCAGGCCATGGCCAGCCGCCGGACCGACCTGATCGGGCTGATCGTGCCCGATGCCCGGCAGCCGTTCTTCGCGGAGATGGCCCACGCCGTGGAACAGGCGGCGTCGGAGCGCGGGAAGATGGTGCTGGTCGGCAACTCCGACTACCTCGACGATCGCGAGGTGCACTACCTGCGGGCGTTCCTCGGCATGCGGGTCTCCGGGCTGATCCTGATCAGCCAGGGCCCGAGCGAGAACGCCGCCATAGAGATCGACGCGTGGGACGCCCGCGTGGTGCTGCTGCACGAGCGGCCGGAGGCGATCGACGACGTCGCCGTCGTCACCGACGACATCGGCGGCGCGCAGCTGGCCACCCGGCACCTGCTGGAGCACGGCCACCCGTACGTGGCGTGCCTGGGCGGCACCGAGATCACCCCGGTCGTCGGCGACCCGGTGACCGACCACATCGTCGGCTGGGAACGGGCGATGCAGGAAGCCGGCCGGCCCACGGAGGGCCGGCTCTTCCAGGCCCCGTACAACCGCTACGACGCCTACAAGGTCGCCCTGCAGCTGCTCTCCGGGCCCGACCGCCCGCCGGCGATCTTCTGCGCGACCGACGACCAGGCCATCGGCGTGCTGCGGGCCGCCCGCGAGCTGCGGATCGACGTGCCGCAGGAGCTGGCGGTGGCCGGCTTCGACGACGTCAAGGAGGCGGGGCTCGCCGACCCGCCGCTGACCACGGTCGCCTCGGACCGGCAGGCCATGGCGCGGGCCGCGGTGGACGCGGTGCTGGACGACTCGCTGCGGGTGCCCGGCTCGCGGCGGGAGCGGGTCCGCCAGTTCCCGTCCCGGCTGGTGGTCCGCGCATCCTGCGGGTGTGCCTGACCCAGCGTGACCGTCCGGGCCGCCACCGGAAGGGGCCGTTCAACTCCCCCGGCAGCGGCGGGTGTTGAGCGCGGATAAAGATCGACGCCGGGGACGCCCCACGGTCTTTATATCGGGCATACCTACTTCTGTCGGGCTTCTCAGCGTGTACTCAGGAACCTCTCATGGTCCGAGCGCACAGTCATAGACATGACCGAGAGCAGCCGCAACGGCGAACCCCACCCGTACGACCAGCAGCCTCCGCTCTACCACGGCTCAGAGCCGGCGTACTCCGCCCCCGAGCCGCAGGTCCACGCGACCACCCCGTACGAGCCCTCGCCCTTCGGGGACGAGCGGGTCGTCCCCTCCGAGGTCGTCGCCTCCCACTCCTCCGAGCCGGGCACGCCCCCCGCGGGTGACGGCGCCGGCGGCTTCCCGCCGCCGCCCCCGTACGGCCCCGGCTACGCCGCGATGCCCGGCGGCCCCGCGCCGCACCGGCGCCGCCGCCTGCGCAAGCCCGCCGTGCTGTTCGCGGCCGTGGCCCTCGCGGCCGGCGTGATCGGCGGCGGCGCCGGCGCCCTCATCGGCAACGCCACCGACCACTCCACCAGCACCACCGCCGCCCCGGCCGTCAACGCCTCGGCGATCGACGGCAGCGTGGCCGGTGTCGCCAAGGCGCTCAGCCCGAGCGTGGTCGAGATCAACGCGACCTCCGCGAGCGGCAAGTCCACCGGCTCCGGCGTGATCATCACCTCCGACGGCCAGGTCGTCACCAACAACCACGTCGTCGCGGGCGCCGACACCGTCACCGTGACGTACAGCAACGGCAAGAGCGCGCGGGCCAGCGTCGTGGGCACCGACTCCGGCAAGGACCTCGCCCTCATCAAGATCACCGGCGCCTCCGGGCTGCCCGCGGCCGTCCTCGGCGACTCCAACGGGATCGCCGTCGGCGACCAGGTGGTCGCCATCGGCTCCCCCGACGGCCTGAGCGGCACCGTCACCAGCGGTATCGTCTCCGCGCTCAACCGCGACGTGACCGTGTCCACCAACGAGGGCCAGGGCCAGCAGTTCGGCGGCAACGGCAACAGCGACGGCCGGTGGCCGTTCTCCTTCGGCGGCAACCAGTACAACGGCGACACCGGCAGCTCCACCACCACCTACAAGGCGATCCAGACCGACGCCTCGCTCAACCCCGGCAACTCCGGCGGCGCGCTGATCAACATGAGCGGCCAGATCATCGGGATCAACTCCGCGATGTACTCCGACTCCTCCAGCAGCGGCTCGTCGAGCGCCGGCAGCGTGGGCCTCGGCTTCGCCATCCCGGTCAACACGGTCAAGGCCGACCTCGCCACCCTGCGGGCCGGCGGCACCTCCGGCAGCTGACCCTGCCCGTTCCCCGCACCACCTGGGAGATCCCATGAGCAGCACGATCACAGCCGGCGTCAACCACCTGAGGCGCGCCCTGGGCGCAGCGGTGTCCTGGGGCACCCACGCCGCGGCCGCCGGGACCGGCCCGGCCGACGTCGACCTCCCCCTCGCCCTGGCCGCCGGCCTGCCCCCGCTGCGCCGGGCGCCCGAGGTCCGGCCCGAGGCCCGCACCCCGCGGCCCGCGCGCGGCCGCGACCGGGCAGTACGCCGCAGGCCCGCAACCGTGCGACGCTGAGACTGTCCCCGCACACCACCGCCATGTCCGTCAGTGAGGTACCGCAGACCATGAGCCCCGGCGAGAGCGGCGAGGCCCCCGCCCGCATCCTGATCGTCGACGACGAGCCCGCCGTGCGGGAGGCGCTGCAGCGCAGCCTCGCCTTCGAGGGATACGACACCGCCCTGGCCGCGGACGGCATGGCCGCGCTCGAGCAGGCCGGCACCTACCTGCCGGACGCCATCGTGCTGGACGTCCTGATGCCGCGGATGGACGGCCTGACCACCGCCCGCCGGCTGCGCTCGTCCGGCGTGACCACGCCGATCCTCATGCTCACCGCACGCGACACCGTCGGCGACCGCGTCACGGGTCTGGACGCGGGCGCCGACGACTACCTCGTCAAGCCGTTCGAACTCGACGAGCTGCTGGCCCGGCTCCGGGCCCTGCTGCGGCGCAGCTCCTACGCCGCCGCCGCGGGCCCGGTCGGCGAGGAGCACGTCATGACCTTCGGCGACCTGCGGATGGACACCACCACCCGCGAGGTCACCCGCGACGGGCACCCGGTGGAGCTGACCCGCACCGAGTACACCCTGCTGGAACTCTTCCTGGCCCACCCGCGCCAGGTCCTCACCCGCGAGCAGATCCTCAAGGCGGTGTGGGGCTTCGACTTCGAGCCTTCGTCCAACTCCCTCGACGTCTACGTGATGTACCTGCGGCGCAAGACGGAGGCCGGCGGGATGCCGCGCCTCGTGCACACCGTGCGGGGAGTGGGCTACGTCCTGCGCGCCCCGGACGGCGGTCATTCGTGAACCGGCTCCCCCTGCGGTCCCGCCTGGCGATCCTCACCGCTCTCGCGGTGGCGGTCGCGGTGGCGGCGGCCGCCCTGGCGTGCTGGTTCATCACGCGGGACCAGCTGAACTCGCAGCTGGACAATTCGCTGCGGCAGCCGGACGCCGTGCCCGTGTCGGTGATCGTCAGCACCCTGCGGGACGAAGGCTGCCAGAAGACCGCCCCGACCAGCGACGGACCGGGCCGTTTCATCTCCACGAACACGTCGGCGCAAGTGGTGCTCGCGGACGGAACCACCTGCTGGGTCCAGGGGCACGCCACCATCCCGAGCAGCCCGACGGACACAGACGTGGCCACCGGCCAGAGCCCACCGGTGCTCCGCACGGTGTCCTCGTCACAGGGCAAGCTTCGGGTCTTCACCCAGCAGGCCCGGCTGAACGGCCGCCCGCTCGCCCTGAACGGCCAGCCGATGGCCGTGCAGATCGCCCGCCCGCTCAGCGACGTCACCGCTCCCCTCACCAGACTCGCCTGGCTGCTGCTGGCCGTCGCCGGTTTCGGCGTGCTGGGCGCGGCGAGCGCGGGTGCGGCGATCGCGCGGGCCGGACTGCGGCCGGTGGACCGGCTGACGGACACCGTCGAGCACATCGCCCGCACCGAGGACCTCAGCGTGCGGATCCCGGTCGAGGGACAGGACGAGATCGCGCGGCTGAGCGCGTCGTTCAACGCGATGACCGCTGCCCTGGCGTCGTCGCGCGAGCGGCAGTCGCAGCTCATCGCCGACGCGGGCCACGAGCTGCGCACCCCGCTGACGTCGCTGCGCACCAACATCGAGCTGCTGGAGCGCAGCGAGGCCACCGGCAGGGCGCTGCCGCCCGAGGACCGCCGTGCGCTGCTGGCGTCGGTGAAGGCGCAGATGACGGAGCTGGCCGTGCTGATCGGGGACCTGCAGGAGCTGTCCCGGCCGGACGCGGAGCACGTGCTTCAGGTGGTGCCGCTGCACGAGGTGACGGAGACGGCGCTGCGCCGGGCCCGGCTGCGCGGCCCGGACCTGAAGATCGTCGCCGAGGTGGCGCCCTGGTACGTGCGCGGCGAGGCGGCCGCGCTGGAGCGGGCGATCGTCAACCTGATGGACAACGCGGTGAAGTTCAGCCCGGCCGGCGGGGAGATCGACGTGCGGCTGCACGGCGGGCAGCTGACCGTGCGCGACCACGGGCCCGGCATCCCGGCGGAGGAACTGCCGCACGTCTTCGAGCGGTTCTGGCGCTCGCCGTCCGCGCGCAGCCTGCCCGGCAGCGGGCTCGGCCTGTCGATCGTGGCGCGCACCGTGCAGCAGTCGGGCGGCGAGGTCACCCTCACACCCGCCGAGGGCGGCGGCACGCTCGCCGTCCTCATACTGCCCGGAGCCCCCACGCCGCCGCCGGACGATCCCGCTCCCCCGGCGCTCTGACGGGGACGTGCATCTCACGATACGGAACCCTCTGTCTCAATCCGCGACATAGGAACATAGTTGGCGGCACCACCTACCAAGGAGGTGCCGCCCCCCGTGCGCCGATGGATCATGCTGGCCCTGGGCACCGCCGCGCAGACCGCGGCCTGTGCCTTCGTCTACGGAATCCCGTACCTGGCCGACACCCTGCGCCGCCAGGAACACCTCGACCTGACCCAGGTCGGCCTGCTCGTCGCCTGCCCCACCGCCGGGCTGGTGCTCGCGCTCTACCTGTGGGGCGCGGCCGCCGACCGCTGGGGCGAGCGCGTCGTGATCGCGCTCGGCCTGGGCGCGGCGTCCGCGGCGCTGGCGGGAGCGGCCTGGGGCGTGCACGGCATGGTCGCGCTGGGTCTGCTGCTGGTGCTGGCCGGGGCGGCCGGGGCGTCGGTGTACTCCGCGAGCGGGCGCCTGGTCATGGGCTGGTTCACCGCCCGCGAGCGGGGCCTGGCCATGGGCATCCGGCAGACGTCCACGCCGCTGGGCATGGGCGTGGCGGCCCTGGCCATGCCGCCGCTGTCCGGCGCGCACGGGCTCGGCGGCGCGATCGGCTTCCTGGCCGTGGTCTGCGGCGTGATCGCGATCCTCATCGCGCTGTTCGCCGCCGACCCGGCCCGGCCCGCGAAGGCCGCGGCGGAACCCGCGCCGAACCCCTACCGCGGGTCGAACCTCCTGTGGCGGATCCACGGATCGGCCGCGCTGCTGGTCATCCCGCAGTTCACCGCGGGCGCGTTCGCGCTGGTCCTGCTGGTGGACGTGCGCGGCTGGTCGCCGGTGCACGCCGGGCAGCTGATCGCCGCGGCCCAGGGCCTGGGCGCGGTGTCGCGGATCGTCGTCGGCCGCTGGTCGGACCGGGTCGGGGAACGACTGCGGCCCATGCGGCAACTGGCGGTGGCGACCGCGGCCCTGGTCGGCGCGACCGCGCTCGCCACGGCGTTCCCCTCACCGCTGACCCCGGTGCTGCTGGTGGCCGCCATCGCGCTGACGTCCAGCACCAACGGCCTGTCCTTCACCTCCACCGCCGAGCACGCCGGGCCCGCCTGGTCCGGACGGGCCCTGGGCGTCCACAACACCGGCCAGAACCTCACCGCCGCCGTCGTCCCACCGCTGATGGGCGCGGTCATCTCGGCCACCGCGTACTGGCCGGGCTTCGTGCTCGCCGCCGCCACCGCCTGCGTGTCCGCCGCGATCATCCCGGTGCCGGCGCAGGCGCCCGCCTCCGCGGCGGGTGCGCGCCGTACGATCTCCGCATGAGCGACCGGCGCATCGAGGTACTGACCGACCTGCCCCCCGCGACCGCCGACCAGGTGCTCGCCCTGATCGCCGCCGGCACCGCGGAGGACGGCCAGCCCGCGGTGTCCGAGCAGGGCAGGCTCCGGGTACGGCACGGCGAGCGCGCCGGGGTGCGGCACCTGCTCCTGTGGACGAGCCTCGGCGACGCTTCCGGTCAGGCCGGCGGCCCGGGTGCCGAGGAGCTGACCGGCTACGGGCAGATCGACGGCACCGACCCCGTCGAGGCACCGGCCGGCGAGCTGCTGGTCCACCCGCGGCGGCGGTCCCGCGGGCACGGCCGGGCGCTGGGGCAGGCCATGCTGGAGGCCACCGGCAAGCGGCTGCGGGTGTGGGCGCACGGCGGCCACCCGGCGGCCCGGCACCTGGCCGTCCAGCTCGGGCTCAAGCTGTTCCGCGAGCTGCGGCAGATGCGCAGGCCGCTGGATCCGGCGGCGGCCGGGATCCCGGAGCCGCGGCTGCCCGACGGCGTCACCGTCCGCACGTTCGTGCCCGGGCAGGACGAGGAGGCGTGGCTCGCGGTGAACGCGGCGGCCTTCGCCCACCACCCCGAGCAGGGCAGCATGGGCCTGCGGGACCTCGCGGACCGCGAGGCCGAGTCCTGGTTCGACCCCGAGGGCTTCTTCCTCGCGTACCGCGGGCCCGAACTGGCCGGCTTCCACTGGACCAAGGTCCACGCCGAGGAGGGCCTCGGCGAGGTGTACGTCGTGGGGGTCGCGCCCGCCGAGCAGGGCAGCGGGCTGGGCCGCGCGCTCACCGCGATCGGCCTGCGCCACCTGGCTGTCGCCCGCGGCCTCCCCACCGCCATGCTCTATGTCGACGCCGACAACGGGCCGGCCGTCTCCGTCTACGAGCGCCTCGGCTTCACGGTCTACGAGACCGACCTCATGTACCGCACGGAGTCCTGACCTCCCGCCCTCCGGCGCGGCCACCCCCACCACCACCTCCACCCACTCCCCTGTGAGGCCGGGGGTACGCCCCCCGTCTGCGGCGCCGTCGTGGCTGCCCGCGCACTTCCCCGCGCCCCTGCGGGGTCCGGGATGCCCCCGGAGGTTCACCCCCGTCCAACGGTCCGCCGTGGTTCCTCGCGCAGTTCCCCGCGCCCCTGGCGGGGCACGTCCGGCCCCAAAAGGTTCGTTCCCGGCCGACGGTCCGCCGTGGCTCGTCGCGCAGTTCCCCGCGCCCCTTTCGGCATCCGGGGTGCCCCCGGAGCTGCATTGCCGGGGGCGGCGCCGTT
>WRCZ01000036.1 GCA_009783685.1 Actinomycetes bacterium | reverse complement strand
CTCGCGCCGGTAGGTGCGCACGCCGTCACCCAGGTCCAGGTCGACGGTGACCCATTCCTGGTTGCGCGACAGCGGGGTCTCCGGGGAGGTGTCCGCGTCGTCGGGGTCGAAGGTGCGCGGGCTGTAGTCGTCGACCTCGGGCAGCTCGACGGGCAGCATCGAGTCGGGCAGCGCGTGGGCGGTGCCCTCCTCGTCGTAGACGATCGGGAACGGCTCGCCCCAGTACCGCTGGCGGCTGAACAGCCAGTCGCGCAGGCGGTAGTTGACGGTGCCCTCGCCGATGCCGCGCTCGGCCAGCCAGGTGGTGATCGTGGCCTTGGCCTCGGTCACGGTCAGGCCGTCCAGGGAGATGTCCGCGCCGGTGGAGTTGACGATCCGCGCGTCGTAGGAGGAGAACGCGTCGTCCCAGTCGGCCGGGTCGGTGCCGCGGCCGTCGGTGGGCTCGACCACGCAGCGCATCGGCAGCTCGAAGGCGCGGGCGAAGGCGAAGTCGCGCGAGTCGTGGGCCGGCACGGCCATGATCGCGCCGGTGCCGTAGCCCATCAGCACGTAGTCGGCGATGAAGACCGGGACGGGCTCGCCGCTGACCGGGTTGACGGCGAAGGCGCCGGTGAAGACGCCGGTCTTGTCCTTGGCCTCGGCCTGCCGCTCGACGTCGGACTTGGACGCGGCCTGCTTGCGGTAGGCGGCGACCGCCTCGGTGGGCGTGGCGTGCCCGCCGGTCCACACCTGGTGGGTGCCCTCCGGCCAGGTCTCGGGGACGATCGACTCGACCAGCTCGTGCTCGGGCGCCAGCACCATGTAGGTGGCGCCGAACAGGGTGTCCTGGCGGGTGGTGAAGATGGTGATGCCGTGCTCGGCGTGGCTGCCGGACGCCTCGTGGACCGGGAAGTCGACGCGGGCGCCCTCGCTGCGGCCGATCCAGTTGCGCTGCTGCAGCTTGATCGCCTCGGGCCAGTCCAGCACGTCCAGGTCGGTCAGCAGCCGGTCGGCGTAGGCGGTGATGCGCATCATCCACTGGCGCAGGCTGGCCTTGAAGACGGGGAAGTTGCCGCGCTCGGAGCGGCCCTCGGCGGTGACCTCCTCGTTGGCCAGCACGGTGCCCAGCCCGGGGCACCAGTTGACCGGGGACTCCGCGGCGTAGGCCAGGCGGTGGCCGCCCAGCACGTCGGCCCGCTCGGGGCCGGTCAGCTCGGCCCAGGGCCGGCCGTCGGGGGTGCTGCGCGTGCCGTCGGCGAACTGGGCCTCCAGCTCGGCGATGGGCCGGGCGCGGTCGGCCGCCTCGTCGTACCAGGAGTTGTAGATCTGCAGGAAGATCCACTGGGTCCAGCGGTAGTAGTCGGGGTCGATCGTGGCGAAGGAGCGGCGGCGGTCGTGGCCCAGGCCCAGCCGGCGCAGCTGCTTGCGCATGGTGACGATGTTGGCCTCGGTGGACACCCGGGGGTGGGTGCCGGTCTGCACGGCGTACTGCTCGGCGGGCAGGCCGAAGGCGTCGAAGCCCAGGGTGTGCAGCACGTTGTGGCCGGTCATCCGCTGGTACCGGGCGGAGACGTCGGTGGCGATGTAGCCCAGCGGGTGGCCGACGTGCAGTCCCGCGCCCGAGGGGTACGGGAACATGTCCATGATGTACTTCTTGGGACGGGCGGCCAGCTCCGGCTCGCCGTCCAGCTCGCCGCTCGGGTTGGGGGCGGCGAAGGTGCCGTGCGCGTCCCAGTAGTCCTGCCAGCGGCCCTCGATCTCGGCGGCCAGCTCGGCCGTGTAGCGGTGGGGCGCAGCCGTCTCTGCGGCCGGGGTGGTCTCGCTCATCGTCCTCGGTACTCCATCGAAGTCGTGACGGCTGCGGCCGGGGAGCCTGCTGCCCGTCCGTGCCTGCTGCGGAAACAAAAAAGCCCCTCACGCAGGAGGGGTGCCGCACTGACGTGGTTCGTGGTCAGCGCGGCTCGCTAAGCAGGAGGCTCACAGCTCGCATGGCCTCAGGTTACCGCAGCGGGCGCGGGGCCCGCACCGAGGTTCGCCCTCCGGTGCGGGCCCCGCTGTGCCTGCCGTCGCCTCAGTGGCGGCGGAACGCGTCCACGTAGTGGCTCGTGGGCGTGCCGACGCCGGTGACGTCGTCGTAACCGCGGGTGGCGGCCAGCGACGCGTCGCGGCCGAGCACGCGCAGCGACGTGATGGTGCCGTCGTCCGCGTTCTCACCGTTGGCGAAGTCCACCCGGACCTCGGACAGCGTCTGCTGCCCGTAGGGGTGGTCGGTCACGTCGTGGTAGGCGGACGTGCCGTACTGCGAGTAGATCAGCGGGTTGGCGAAGCCGATCGGGATCCCGAAGCGGGCCTGCTGGGTCAGCGCCTGGATGCCCGCGATGACCGGCGCGGCCAGCGATGTGCCGCCGATGCGGTACTCGCCGTACTTCACCGAGCCGTCGAGGAACGTCTGGGTCTGGCCGACCAGGAAGCCGGTGTTCGGGTCGGCGACGGCCGCGATGTCGGGCTCGACCCGCATCTTGGCGTTGCCGCCGTTGGCCTGCGAGAGCGCGTTGGGCACGATGCCGCGCTGGTAGAACGGCTGCGCGTACAGCTTGCTGGTGCCACCGCCGGCGCCGGAGGTGTACACCGGGGTCTGCCAGCTCTTGCCGTCCGCCGAGAGCGCGCCGCGCTGGGTGCCCCAGCCGGTCTCGAACTCGTACTTGTCGTGCTTGCCGACCGCCAGCGAGGTGCCGCCGACGGAGGTCGCCCACGGGGAGTTCCCGGGGGTGTCGACCTGCTTCGTCCCGGACGAGGCCACGTTGTCGCCCGCGTCACCGGAGGAGAAGTAGAAGCCGATGCCCTGGACGGCGCCGGTCATGAAGACCTGGTCGTAGGCGGCCGCGACGTCCGGGGTCTCGTTCTCCTCGATGTCGCCCCAGGAGTTGGAGACGATCGAGGCGAGGTGGTGGTCGACGATCGTGGTGAGCGCGTCGAGCAGGTCGTCGTCGTTGCAGGAGGCCCCGGCGACGTACACGATGTTCGCGTCCGGCGCGACCGCGTGCACGGCCTCGACGTCGAGCGTCTCCTCGCCGTACCAGCCGGACGCGTCGCAGTCCTCGGTCGAGTTGTAGTCCGAGGGCAGGACCTGGGTCAGCTGGCCCTTCTTGTACGCCTTGTCGCCGTTGCGGGCGGCGTAGGTGGCCGCGTCGCCGGCGATGGTCGGCGAGGCGTAGGCGTCGGTGATGGCCACCGTCACGCCCTTGCCGGTGTACGAGCCCGCACCGTAGGCGGCGCGCAGCTGCTCGCCGGTGTAGCCCTTGATCGCGTACGGCGCCTGGTTGCCGAACGCCGAGGGCAGCTTCCGGTTGGTGTCCGAGCCGTAGTACGACGAGAACGGGCCGGCGTTGACGAAGGCGGCGCCGGGAGGCGGCAGCGTGTCGTCGTGGCGGGCCTTCTTCGGCGCGTTGTCCAGGCCGCTGACGGTGAGCACCGCGCCGTTCAGCGACGCCGGCGCGGAGGCCGTGGTCGCCGGGGCGTGGTACGTCTTGCCGCCATTGGTGTAGTTGTGCAGCTGGGTGCCGAACGCCTTCTCCGCGGCGGCCACGTCACCGGTGACGGTGAGGTAGTGCTGGTTGGCGCCGGTGACCTTCAGCCCGGAGGACTTCAGCCACGCCGTGACGGCCGCGACCTGCGCCTTGGTGGCACCGAACCGCGCCTGGGCCTGACCGGCGGTCAGGTAGTGCGCGTACAGCGAGGACTTCGGGTCGGACACGGCCTGCGCATAGGCGGCCAGGCCCTTGGCGTCCCGGCCGGCGAGGTAGACCCGCAGGGTCAGCCGGCTGGAGTCGGCCGTGGCGCCCTTGTCGGCGTGGGCGGTGGCCCAGGCCGGCTTGGTGCCGCTGAGGACCTGCCGTCCGCCGGGCTGGTCGGCCGTCGCGGACTGGGCGCCGAGCGCGAGCGCGCCGGCGACCAGGGGCAACGCTGCCGCAGCCGCCAGTCCGGCCCGCGTTCTTCTGCGCTCAAATCTCATGGAACCCCCATTACGAAGCGAGTTGTCGCTTGGTGCGGTGGAGTCGCTCATGCGTCGCAGCGATGGCCGCTATGCGTACGGCCGGCACCGCAGAGCGATACTCTTTCGCTGATCAGTTCATGCCAGGGATATGATTGTCCCAAGAGAAGGTCAAGGAACCGTCAGATCCCGTTGCACAGCGGCCCGCAGGCTAGCAGCGGGCCCCGCGACCGGACAGAGGGCCGCGCCCGGCGATGATCAGCTTCGCGCGGACGGCTCATGACGGTCCGTCGGCTGCCGTCCCGTCACCTTCGGCCGCCTCCGGCAGGGGTGCGGGTGGCTGCGCGTGACTGCGAATGGCGGGGCCCCTGCCGTGCGAGGCGAAGCCGGGCACAAGGAGAGGGCGAGGCCCCGTCCGCGTGTTCCGCGGACGGGGCCTCGCCCTCTCGTCTGTGGAGCTACGGGGATTCGAACCCCGGACCTCTTGCATGCCATGCAAGCGCTCTACCAACTGAGCTATAGCCCCGCGTGTACCGGGCGGAAGGCCCGGCGACTCGGGATACATTACACGGCCCCGGGCCTGCTTCGCCAAATCGATTCCCCGGGTGCCAGGGGCCTCCGACCTCGGGGTTCCGTTGTTGTGAGGAGTCGCACGCGTGGGCGATCGACGACTGGCTGCCTGGGCGGTGCTGGGGTGCGCGGTGTCGTTCGCCGCCGTCTGGATGGCGCAGCGGGCGGCCCACGTCTCGATGGTCGACGTGATGGTCTACCGGGCCGCCGGCTGGACCGTGCGCACCGGCGGCGACCTGTACGCGATGCGGCTGGGCACCGCCCGGCTGCCGATGACCTATCCGCCGTTCGCCGGACTGCTCTTCGTCCCGTTGACGTGGGTGGCCACGGACACGATGCGTACCGCGGTGACGGCCGCCAACCTGGCGCTCGCCGTCGCGCTGGCCGCGCTGTCGCTGCGCCTGGTCGCCCGGCCGGCCCGGGTGCCCGCGGTGATACTGGTCGCGGCGCTGTCGGTGTGGTGCGAGCCGGTGTGGGGCACGCTGCGCTACGGCCAGGTGAACCTGCTGGTGATCGTGCTGGTGCTGTGGGACCTCACCCGGCGCTCCGAGAACCGCTGGGCGGGCGTGGGCATCGGGATCGCCGCCGGGCTCAAGCTCACGTCCGGCCTGTTCGTGGTCTACCTCGTGGCGGCGGCCGTGCTGGTGCCCGGCGACCGCATCGTCCACCTGCGCCGGGCCCTGGTGGCCACCGGCACGTTCGCCGTCACCGTGCTCGTCGGGGTGCTCGCGCTGCCCCACGACTCGCGCAACTACTGGACGCGGGTGGTCTTCACCCCGGACCGGCCGGGCGCCGGCGAGATCACCGCCAACCAGTCGGTGCGCGGGATCGTCGCGCGGATCGAGCACTCCGGCGCCCCGGGCGCCGCCTGGGTGCTCGCCGCGCTGGTCGTGGGCGTGCTGGGCCTCGCGGTCGCGCTGGTCGCGACCAAGGCCGGGGACCGCATGCCGCCGGCCGGCGCCTGGCCGGTGGTGGCAGTCGGGGTGACGGCGCTGCTGGTCAGCCCGGTGTCCTGGACGCACCACTGGGTGTGGGCCGAGCCGATGGTGGTGCTGCTCGCGTCCGAGGCGCTGCGCCGCCACGACCGGCGCCTGGCGTGGGCGGCGCTGGCCGCCCTGCTGGTGTTCAGCAGCTACATGGTCTGGTACGTGCCGCACGGCAACAACAACGACCAGCCGGAGATGCACCAGAACCCCGGCGAGATGCTGGTGTCCGCGGCCTACCCGCTGGTCGCCGTGGGCTTCCTGGCGCTGGCCGGGGTCATGGCGGTCCGGGCGCTGCGCCACCCGCCCGGCGGCAAGGACGCCGCGGACCGCGCGTCGGCACGGGCCCTGCGGAGTTCATGAACTCTCAACAATCCAGGCGGGGTTGCCGGGTTACGGTGGCCGCACCACGGTCGCCGGGCCGGTCACGGACCCCGGCCGGCCGGCCGCCGGACGAGCCTGGAGACCGCCGTGACCACCGCGTTCGACCCCATCGACCTGGCCGGCCTCCGGCTGCCGAACCGGATCGCCATGGCACCGATGACCCGCAGCCGGGCGTTCGGTCCCGACCTGAGCCCGACGGCGTCCACCGCCGCGTACTACGCCCAGCGCGCCTCGGCCGGGCTGATCGTCACCGAGGGCGTCCAGCCCTCCGTCGTCGGCCAGGGCTACCCCGACACCCCGGGCCTGCACAGCGACGCGCAGGTCGCCGGCTGGCGCGCGGTGACCGACGCGGTGCACGCGGCGGGCGGCCGGATCTTCGCGCAGCTGATGCACACCGGCCGGATCGGCCACCCGTCGCTGCTGCCCGGCGGCCTGCGGCCGGTCGGCGCCTCCCCGGTGGCCGCCCGCGGCCAGGTGCACACCGCCGACGGCCCGCAGGCATTCGTGGTGCCGGAGCCGCTGAACGAGGACGGCATCCGGCGGACCGTCGAGGACCACGCCCGCGCCGCCCGCAACGCGGTCAGGGCCGGCTTCGACGGGGTGGAGGTGCACGGCGCCAACGGCTACCTGGTCCACCAGTTCCTCGCGCCCAACTCCAACACCCGCACCGACGCCTGGGGCGGCGACCCCGAGTCCCGCGCGCGGTTCGCCGTGGAGGTGGTCGGCGCCGTGGCCGACGCGATCGGTGCCCACCGCACCGGGCTGCGCCTGTCCCCCGGCAACAGCCTCGGCGACATCGACGAACCCGAGCCCGAGGCCACCTACCTGGCGCTGCTGCGCGGCCTGGAGTCCGTCGCCCCGGCCTACCTGCACCTCGTGGAGACCGGGGACCGCGCCCTGACCCTGGAGCTGCGCAAGCGGTTCGGCGGGGTGCTGATCCTCAACGCCCGTACGGCGGGCCGCCCGTCGGGCCTGCCCGAACTGGCCCTGGTCGAGGACGGCACCGCCGACGTGGTGTCCTACGGCGCGCTGTTCCTGGCCAACCCCGACCTGCCGCGCCGGCTGCGGGCCGGCGGGCCGTTCAACACCCCCGACCGGGCCACGTTCTACGGCGGCGGCGAGCGGGGCTACACCGACTACCCCGCGCTGGACGGTTAGCGCGCGGGCCGGGCGCCGGCGAAGGCCGGACGCCCGCCCGCGCCCCGCCCCCCGTTCAGGCCGTGCGCCGCCGGCGGATGCCGGTGAACAGCGCGCCGGCCGCGCAGACCGCCACCAGGACCGCCGAGGTCACGGCGAAGGAGTGGGCCGAGGCGTGCGCCCCCGGGCCGTGCAGCCGGTTCAGGTACAGGCTGCCGAGGGCGGCGACGCCCACGAGCTGCCCGAGCTGCGCCACCGTGGTCAGCAGCCCGCTGGCGTCGGCCGCGTCCTGCGGGGCGACGGTGACCAGGGCCAGCGTGAAGCTCGGGCTGAAGGACAGGCCCAGGCCGGCGCCCAGGGTGAGCAGCGTGACGTACAGCCAGGCCCCGCCGTCACCGCCGCCGCGCAGCGCCAGGCCCAGGCCGGCCAGCGAGACGGCGGCCAGCGCCAGGCCGGTCACGCCCAGCCACGGCCGCCAGGCCGCGGGCAGCCGCCGCCAGGTGAGGCCGACGCCGCCGAAGGTGACCGCGCAGGTGGCGAACGTCAGCCCGGTGCGCAGCGCGCTGAAGCCGAGCCCGGACTGCAGGTGCAGGGCGACGGCGAACAGGAAGCCGGCGTTGACCGCCATGGTCAGCACGATCACGGTGACGAACCGGGCCATGCCCGGGGACCGCAGCACCCGGCCGGACACCAGCGGGGCGCCGCCGCGGCGGGCCAGCCGGGACTCCAGCGCGGTGAACGCCGCGAACAGCAGCGCGCTCAGGCCCAGGCACACCCAGCCCCACACCGGCCAGCCCTCTTCCTGACCGAGCACCAGCGGCACGGTGAACAGCGTCACCGCCGCCGCCAGCACCAGCAGGCCCGGCAGGTCCAGGCCGCGCCGCCGCTCCGGCGCGCTGCGGGTGTCGGCGGGTAGCACCCTGGGGGCCACCGCCAGCATCAGCAGGCCGATCGGCACGTTGACCAGGAACACCGGCCGCCAGCCGGTGCCGAACAGGTCGGCGCTGACCAGGACGCCGCCCAGCGACTGGCCGAGCGCCGCGCCCGAGGCCAGCACCGCGGAGTAGACGCTCATCGCGCGGGTCCTGGCCTCGCCGACGAAGGTGATCTGGAGCAGGCTCAGCACCTGCGGGATCATCAGCGCCGAGCCGGTGCCCTGGGCGAACCGGAAGCCGATCAGCTCGCCGGTGTGCTGGGCCAGCCCGCACGCCAGCGAGGACGCGGTGAACAGCGCGAGCCCGGCGAGGAACAGCCGCCGGTGGCCCAGCAGGTCGCCCAGCCGCGCCCCGGTGATCAGCAGCACCGCGTACGCGATGGTGTAGCCGGCGATCACCAGTTGCAGGCCGGCGCCGGAGGCGTGCAGGTCGGTGCGGATGGTCGGGGCGGCGACGTTGACGATGAAGACGTCCAGCAGGGCCATGAACTGGCCCGAGAGGATGATGGCGAGCAGCAGTCCGGGGCGCGGCGCCGGCCGGCCGGTCGTGCCGGGTCCTGCGGGGGCGGTGGCGCCGCGGGGGGACGCGGCTCCGGTCAGTGCGGTGTTCGTCATGCGGCCAGCCTGCGGGCGGCCGGGTACCGGTAACGAGAGCCCACCGATCCTGGTACTGCCAGCACCTGGCAGCGGCCCCGGCGCCCGGCGACGATAGGGGGCATGGCCCCCTCCCGGACGCAGCGAAGGACCGAGCTGGCCGCGTTCCTGCGCAGCCGCCGGGCACGGATCACCCCGGCGGACGTCGGCATGCCGCCGGGGCTGCGGCGCCGCACGCCCGGCCTGCGCCGCGAGGAGGTCGCGCAGCTCGCCGGGGTCGGGGTGACCTGGTACACGTGGCTGGAGCAGGGCCGCCCGATCAACGCCAGCGTCCAGGTGCTGGACGCGGTGGCGCGGGTGCTGCAGTTCGACACGACCGAGCGCGAGCACCTGTACCAGCTGGCCGGTATCCCCTTCGTGCGCGATCCGGCCTCCGACGAGGAGGTCGTCGGCAAGGAGGTGCAGGCGATCCTGGACGCCCTGGACCCGCTGCCGGCCGGCGTCTACAACGCGCGGTACGACGTGCAGGCGACCAACGCCACGTACCGCATCCTGTGGCCGATGACCAGCCTGGTGCCGCGGCGCGAGCGCAACGTGCTGTACAAGCTGTTCACCATCCCCGACTGCTGCTCGACCTTCGTCAACAGCCGCGAGGAGCTGCCGTGGATGGTGGCCCAGCTGCGCCGCTCCTACGGGCGCCACGTCGGTGAGCCGGCCTGGGAGCGGTTCGTGGCGATGCTGGTCGAGGAGAGCCCGCGGTTCGCCCAGCTGTGGGCGAGCGGCGACGTGGCCGCCCCGGGGAGCCGGGTGAAGGTCTACCGGCACGCCACGGTGGGCCTGATCAACATGGCGTCGAACTCGCTGAGCATCGACGGCATGGCCGAGCACCGGATCGTGGTGTACACCCCGGTCGCGGAGGAGGACCGGGCGCAGATCGAGCGGCTGCGGGCGATCGCCGACCCGGTCGTCGGCTGCGCGCTGCACGGCCGCCCGCTGTCGGTGGCCCTCGCCGCGAAGGCCGGGACGGGCGAGCGGACCGCCGGATCTCCGGCGCCCGCACCGGGCCCGGCGCCGCAGCCGGCCCGCTGACCGGCCGCGCGGCCTCCGCCGGCGGGAGACAACGGGAGACAGACGAAGGCGGGACCTGTCCGTGGACAGGTCCCGCCTTCGTGATTGTGGAGCTACGGGGAATTGAACCCCGGACCTCTTGCATGCCATGCAAGCGCTCTACCAACTGAGCTACAGCCCCGCGTCGGTCCCGTTTGCCGGGCGACGGGAAGAATCATAGCCGGTGCACGGACCGGAAACGAAATCGGATTCTCCCGGCCGGTCGCGGCGCGCCCTTCCCGGCCGGTCAGGCGTCGTCGCCGAGCACCGGCTCGGGCAGCGTGCCGGCGTTGTGCTCGGTCAGCCGCCAGCCGCGGACGCCCTCGCCGAGCACCGACCAGCAGCAGTTCGACAGGCCGCCGAGGGACTCCCAGCTGACCGGGTCCAGACCGATGAGCCGGCCGATGGTGGTGCGGATGGTGCCGCCGTGGGAGACCACCACCAGCACGCCGTCGTCGGCCAGCTTGTCGACCGCCGCCTGCACCACCGGGGCCGCCCGGTCGGCGACCTCGGTCTCCAGCTCGCCGCCGCCGCGGCGGACCGGCTCGCCGCGCTTCCAGGCGGCGTACTGGTCGCCGTAGCGCTCGTTGATCTCGGTGTGCGTCAGGCCCTGCCACACGCCGGCGTAGGTCTCCCGCAGGCCCTCGTAGTGGGTGACCGGCAGGCCGGTGAGGACGGCCAGCTCGGCCGCGGTGTGCGCGGCGCGGCTCAGGTCGGAGGAGATGATCGCGGCGGGGCTGAGCGCGGCCAGCAGCCGGGCCGCGCGCCGGGCCTGGGCGAGGCCGGTCTCGGTCAGCGCGATGTCGGTGGTGCCCTGGAAGCGCTGCTCCAGGTTCCACCCCGTCTGGCCGTGCCGCCACAGGACGATGCGGCGGCCCCGCCCGGTCCGGCCGGCGCTCAGCGCAGCTCTCCCTCGGCCTCGGCCGCCGCGGTCGCCTGGGCGTGGGCGGCGGCCTTGCCGCGGGTGGCCACCGCGTCGGCGGGCAGCTCGATCTCCGGGCAGTCCTTCCAGAGGCGCTCCAGCGCGTAGAACACGCGCTCCTCGGAGTGCTGCACGTGGACCACGATGTCGATGTAGTCCAGCAGCACCCAGCGGCCGTCCCGCTCGCCCTCGCGCCGCACCGGCTTGGCGCCCAGCTCCTTGAGCAGGCTCTCTTCGATCGCGTCGACGATGGCCCTGACCTGCCGGTCGTTGGGTGCCGAGGCGACCAGGAACGTGTCGGTGATGGAGAGCACGTCGCTGACGTCGTAGGCGATGATGTCGTGCGCGAGCTTGTCGGCGGCCGCCTGGGCGGCGGCGCGGGTCAGCTCGATGGAACGGTCGGTCGCGGTCACAGGTGAGGCTTTCCAGTCGGGGACTCGTCAATTCAAGGGTCTCACGACCCTCCGACAGTCCCCGACCGGTTTCCGGCCCCGCCCGCGGCCCGGCTGCCCGGGCCGCGGCTTCCCCGCTAGTTCGACGAGGGCTTGTAGTCCCTGCCGAGCACCACCACGATGTCCGCGTTCGACGGCACCGTGCCCTTCTTCACCGCGCCGGCCGGCAGCCCCAGCGTGGAGGCCACGTCCTTGGCCGCGGCGAGCCTGGCCGGGTCGGTGTACAGCACCTGCGACGTCGACTCGGTGCTGCTCGCCTTGCCGCCGGGCACGTAGGCGTACGTGCCGCCGTTGACGATCGCGGCCTGCGCCATCGGGCCGTCCTTGGAGGTGCCGGTGGCGTCCTTGACCAGCACGCGGGGCTGCGCCGAGCTGCCGGTGGACTGCTTGACCGTGCCGCCGAGCACGTCCTTGACCACGCTGTCGGTCGCCTGCGTGCTGAGCGAGCCGTTCTTCTGGACCGGCAGCATCGCGGTGTCGTAGGCGCCGGTCTTGGCCAGGTCGGCGAGCCCGGCGAGCGAGGCGCCCAGCTCCTTGTCGGACAGCGAGGGGTCGAGGATCTGCGCGAGCCCCTGGATGGTCTTGGTGGCGTCCGCGGCGTCGCTGGGCATCTTCTTCAGCACCGCCTGCATGACCTGCCCGAACCGGCCGAGCTGGTCGGTCTGCGACTCGCCGGGGCCCTTGTACGTGGCGTACGCCACAGCGGCCTGCCCGGTCAGCTCGGTCTGCTTGCCCTTCTGGACCAGCGTGCGGCCGCTGTCCTTGCCGGTGCCCTTCACTGCGGCGTTGGTGTCGACGTACACGTCGCCGAGAGAGTCCACCAGCAGTTCCAGGTACGGCGAGTCCAGCCGCCAGCTGCCCTTGATGTCGGTGCCGAGCAGCGAGTTCAGCGAGTCCCTGGTCGGGCCGACGCCGTCGGCGACGGACTTGTCCAGGGTGGTGGCCGAGCCGTCGTCGCCGGTCAGCTCCAGGGAGTTGGGGATCAGCACGGTCGTGCCGCGCCCCTTGGTGGTGTTGTCGACGAGCAGCGCGGTGTCGCTGGGGCCGCCGTTGACCGGCAGCAGGTGGACCACGATGACGTCGCGTTTCTGGGCGCCGCCTGGCGCGGCCGCGGCGGTCTCGGTCTTGTTCAGGCCCGGGATCTTCCCGGCCTTCCACAGGTAGCCGGCGCCGCCGAGCAGGGCGAGCACCAGCAGGAGCACCACACCCCTCTTGCGGTTGTGGCTGCGCCGCTTGGCCTCCTCGCGCCGCTCGGTCCGCGACTCCGAGAACTTCAGCCAGTCGATGACCTCCTCGGAGTCGTCCGACTCCTCGTCGACGAAGGAGAACTGGCCGGTGTGATAGGGGTCGGTGCCCAGCGGCGGCGCGGCCGGGGCCTCCTCGAACGGCACCTGGTGCGTGCCGGTGTCGTACACCGCGTGCTGGCCGGTGTCGTAGACCGGCTGCTGGCCCGTCTCGTAGACGGGATGCTGGCCGGTCTCGTAGACGGGGTGCGTGCCGGTGTCGTACGCCTGCTGCTGCCCGGTGTCGTACACCGCGTGCTGACCCGTGTCGTACACCTGGTGCGTGCCGGTGTCGTAGCCCTGCTGCGGGTTCTGCTCGTAGTACGGCTGCTGCGGCTGCTGCGGGATCCAGCCCTGCTGGCCGCCGTGCGAGGTCTGCGAGGGGTCGGGGTAGTACGGGTCGGCATAGGTCTGCTGCTGCGGGGGCGCCTGGAGGGGACGGCCGTACTCGTCGTAACCGTAGGGTGCCTGCCGGTAGTACCGCTCTCGCGCGTAAGGGTCTCTCTCGTCGGGACCGCCCTCGGCTCGTTGCCAGTGAGGGTTTGCGTCGTTCACGAGGAACCCCTTCGTGTGTTTCGTCCGCCGCTATCCGGTTGTCTCCCGGTAGAGCGCGCGTTTGTCGATGTAGCGCACCACACCGTCCGGAACCAAGTACCAGACCGGATCCCCCTTGGCCACCCGCTGGCGGCAGTCGGTCGAGGAGATCGCCAGCGCCGGTACCTCCACGAGGGACACTCCACCCTCGGGGAACCCCGGGTCCGACAGCGTATGCCCTGGACGTGTGACGCCGATGAAATGTGCCAGGGAGAACAGTTCCCCGGCGTTCCGCCAGGAGAAGATCTGCGCCAGCGCGTCGGCGCCGGTGATGAAGAAGAGATCCGCCTCCGGGTGCTCCGCGCGCAGGTCCCTGAGGGTGTCGATGGTGTACGTCTTGCCACCGCGGTCGATGTCGCTGCGGCTCACCGAGAACTGCGGGTTGGACGCGGTGGCGATCACCGTCATCAGATAGCGGTCCTCGGCGGCGGACACCGTGCGGTCGTCCTTCTGCCAGGGCTGCCCGGTGGGCACGAACACCACCTCGTCGAGGTGGAAGAGGTTCGCGACCTCGCTCGCGGCCACCAGGTGCCCGTGGTGGATGGGGTCGAAGGTGCCGCCCATCACACCGATGCGCTGTTTTGCCGGCGGCATGCTAGTCGCGGTTGAAACGCGTGGTGATCCACAGCAGGATCAACAGGGCGCCCAGCGCGCCGAAGCCCGTCAGGTAGGGGCTCAGGCTGTTGTGGTTGCCGCCCTCGGCGAGCGTGGTCAGGGGGGTCAGGGCGGTGACTGCGACGTTCGACATGTTCGGCGACCCTTTGCGGACTCGGGGACGGGCGGGTGACACTCTTCGGCACATCGTACGGGCGGTGCCGGGGGAACTTCGCGCTGGCTCCGCGCGTCCAGACTATGTACCGGTTGGCTATCAGGGGGTTGGGCCAGTATGTCCGAGCCGAACGATCCGAACGAGCAGCGGGTGAGCACGGAGAAGCTTCCGGGGCGCACCCGCCGGCGGTTCCCCGACATCTCGTCACGGGCGTACGAGCACCCGGCGGACCGCTCCGCCCTGGTCGCGCTGCGCAAGCTGACCGGATTCGACACCGTCTTCAAGGCGTTGAGCGGTCTGCTGCCCGAGCGCAGCCTGCGGCTGCTGTTCCTCTCGGACTCGGTCCGGGTCAGCGACGAGCAGTTCGCCCATCTCAACGCGATGCTGCGGGACGCCTGTTACATCCTGGACCTGGAGAAGGTCCCGCTGATGTACGTCACCCAGGACCCCAAGCCGAACGCGATGTGCATCGGCATGGACGAGCCGATCATCGTGGTGACCACCGGCCTGGTCGAGTTGCTCGACGAGGAGGAGATGCGGGCGGTCGTCGGCCACGAGGTCGGGCACGCCCTGTCGGGGCACGCGGTCTACCGCACGATCCTGCTGTTCCTCACCAACCTGGCGCTGCGCGTCGCCTGGATCCCGCTGGGCAACCTGGCGGTGCTGGCCCTGGTGACCGCGCTGCGCGAGTGGTTCCGCAAGTCCGAGCTGTCCGCGGACCGGGCGGGCCTGCTGGTCGGTCAGGACCTGCAGGCCTCGATGCGCGGCCTGATGAAGATCGCCGGTGGCAACCACCTGCACGAGATGAACGTCGACGCCTTCCTGAAGCAGGCCGACGAGTACGAGTCGTCGGGCGACCTGCGCGACTCGGTGCTGAAGATCCTCAACGTGCTGCCGCGCAGCCACCCGTTCACCACGGTGCGCGCCGCCGAGCTGCGCAAGTGGGCGGCCTCCCGGGACTACCAGCGGCTGATGGACGGCCACTACCCGCGGCGCACCGAGGACAAGGACACCCGGGTCTCGGACGCCTTCAAGGAGTCCGCGACCCACTACGCCGATACGGTGAAGCAGAGCAAGGACCCGCTGATGGGCCTGATAAGGGATCTGTCCAACGGTGCCGGCGACCTCGGCGGCAAGCTCCGCGACCGGTTCACAGGGCCGGGTGGGAAGCCTGCGGCGTCCGGGGAGGAGGGGTCAGGCCCGTCGCCTGAGCCCGACCCGGCGTAGCGCCCGGCGTCCCGGCGGCGGTGCCGTCCGTCGGGCCGGCGCTCGCGGTGACGGTCGGGCCGGCGCTCGCGGTGACCGCCGGCCCGCTCGTCGTGGGCGTGCCGGACGGCGGGGCGCCGTCGCTGCCCAGCGGGGCGCAGACCGCGGTCACCGGGTTCTGGTCGAACGGGTTGACGCCGTTGATCCGGCCGGTGGCCTGGCCGCCGGCCAGTATCGGGCGGAAGTAGCTCTCCACGCCGTTGCCGCAGGACAGCGGCCCGGCCGCGACCTCGGCCGCGGTCACCTGGAGGTGATCCTGCTCCAGGTCCCGGTGGGTGAACCGGAACTGCAACTGCCGGCGGACGGTGAACAGCGAGATCGGCATGTCCGGGCTGCCCGGGCCGCGCAGCGCGTAGACGAAGGTGTGGTCGGTGCTGATCTCCAGCATGTCGTTGCTGGTCTGCGGCGGGAACAGCTGGCCCTTGACCCGCACACCGCCGGCGCCGCCGACCAGTTGCAGATGCTCGGCCGGGTCGAAGCGCACCAGCCAGCCGGTGGCCTCCTGGCTGCCGTCGGCGGACGGGTGGGTGACGCTCGCCTCGAACTGGTCCAGCTGCGCCGGGTCCAGCAGGTTGCGCACGGTCCCGACGTCGCCGCCGGTGACGGCGCGCGGGTCGATCGCCGAGGCGGTGAGGTACTCCACCGCGGTCTGGTACGCCTGGTAGACCTCGCTCTCCGCGAAGTCGCCGACGCGCTCGGCCGCGGGCGCGTTGATCGCGCCGGGGCCGGAGCGGTAGGTCGCCGCGGCACTCCCGGCGAAGGGCGCGGAGACCGGGACCGCGGCCACCGTGCCGGTCGGCACCAGCGGGATCAGGGTGACCCGCAGCTGCGGGTTGCTGTCCCCCGCCGGTGCCCGGTACGGGTGGCGCACCCCCATGTAGATCGCGAAGCCGAAGGCCAGCACGAGAAGCATCAGCAGGGCCACGGCCTGCCGGGCCAGCGACCGCGGCAGCACATGGCGCACCCGCACGGACCTGGCCGTGCCGTCCAGCCGCTCGCTGGCGGAGTACTCCTGGATCCGGGCAGCCCGCACGAACGACTCGTCGAACACGACGGATCGGTACTCGTCGTCGCCTCCCGGCGCCCCTTCGGGGGCGCCTTCGGGAGGGTCTCCAGGCCCGCTCATATCACAAGGTTAAGTCTCTGAGCACGCGATTAAACGCCTCGGTACCGGTCAACTTGACGCGAGATCAGGGCAGCGGAGTGGTGGCCACCGGGGGCATGCTCTGCCTGCCCACCGGGGTCGTGGGCGGGGGCACCGCGGGCTGCCGGCCACCGCCCGCACCGCGGTAGACCGCCGCGAAGGTCAGGGCGACCACCCCGATGCCCATCAGCACGGCCATCGCCCAGGCGACCGGCCGGTGCCAGCGGGTGGAGCTGCCGCGGTAGGGGTGCCCGGCGGCGTACAGCTCGTCGGACTCCGACAGCGGATCGCCGTCCAGTTCGGGGACGGCGCGGGACTCGCTTCGGTGCCGTCCGGGCCTGCCGGGCGGTAGCGCGGGACCATCGGCGACGGCGAGCATCCGTTCCCTGGCCGTGGGCTCGTGGAACAGAGCAGACCGTACGAATTCTTCGTCGAGGACTACGGAGGCGAACTCGTCATCGTCCGGCATCTGTCCAGAGTAATGCGGAAGTAGCTTGTTTGGGCAGGGGAATTCGTACCGTCCGCGGACCGGGTCAGCGGATGTGGCCGTCGCCGGTGACCACGTACTTGGTCGAGGTCAGCTCCGGCAGGCCCATCGGACCGCGTGCGTGCAGCTTCTGGGTGGAGATGCCGATCTCGGCGCCGAAGCCGAACTGGCCGCCGTCGGTGAAGCGGGTGGAGGCGTTGACCATGACCGCGGCCGCGTCCACCAGCTGGGTGAACCGGCGGGCGGCGGGCTGCGAGGAGGTGACGATGGCCTCGGTGTGCCCGGAGGACCACAGCCGGATGTGCGCCACGGCCGCGTCCAGCGAGTCCACCACGCCGGCCGCGATGTCGTAGGACAGGTACTCGGTCTCCCAGTCCTCGGCGGTGACCGGGACCACGGTGGCCTTGGTGCCGCAGGCGTCGGCGACCGCCGCGACCCGGGTGTCGCCGTGCACGGTCACCCCGGCCTCGGCCAGCGCGTCCAGGGCCCGCGGCAGGAACCGCTCGGCGATGTCGCGGTGCACCAGCACCGTCTCCGCGGCGTTGCACACGCTGGGCCGGTGCGCCTTGGAGTTGACCAGGATCTCCACGGCCATCTCGATGTCGGCGTCGGCGTCCACATAGACATGGCAGTTGCCGGTGCCGGTCTCGATCACCGGGACCGTGGAGCCCTCGACGACGGTGCGGATCAGGGAGGCGCCGCCGCGCGGGATCAGCACGTCGACCATGCCGCGGGCCCGCATCAGCTCGGTGACCGACTCGCGGCCCTCGCCGGGGACCAGTTGCACGGCGTCGGCCGGCAGGCCGGCGCCGCCGACCGCGTCGCGCAGCACGCCGACCAGGGCGGTGTTGGAGGCGTACGCGGACGACGAGCCGCGCAGCAGGACCGCGTTGCCCGACTTCAGGCACAGCGCGGCGGCGTCGACCGTCACGTTGGGCCGCGCCTCGTAGATGATGCCGACGACGCCGAGCGGGACCCGCACCTGCCGCAGGTCCAGGCCGTTGGGCAGGGTGGAGCCGCGCAGCACCTCGCCGACCGGGTCGGGCAGGCCCGCCACGTGCCGCACGTCGGCGGCGATCGCGGCGACCCGCTCGCGGGTCAGCGTCAGCCGGTCGATGATCGCGGGGCTGGTGCCGGCCTCCTCGGCGCGGGCGACGTCCTCGGCGTTGGCGGCGACGATCTCCTGGGTGCGGACGATCAGGGCGTCGGCGATGGCCTGGAGCGCGTCGTCCTTGGCCGCCCGCGGCAGCGGCGCCAGCTCCGCCGCGGCGGCACGGGCGCGGTACGCGGCGAGCATCACGGGCGACTTCGGCAGCGGCGAGGGCAGGTCCATGAGTGCAGGGTAGTGCGTGCGCCCGCTGGCGTGCCGCGGGTGCTCAGAACGGGTGCACGCCCACCGGGACGGCCGGCGCGGGCCCGTACCCCTCGGCCAGCCGCTGGTGGTACGTCTCGCGGTCGATGACCTCCAGGCCGACCGTCTCCCACGGCGGCAGCCCGGCGCTGGCGCGGTGCTCGCCCCACAGCCGCAGCGCTATGGCTGCGGCGTCGTGGAGGTCGCGGGCCTCCTCCCAGTAGCGGATCTCGGCGTGGTCGGAGGCGTAGCGGCTGGTGAGCAGGAACGGATGGTCGTGGGCGAGTTGTTCGAGGCCGCGCCGGACCTCGGGCAGCGGGGCCCGCGGCCCCGAAACGCTGAGGGTGACATGCCAGAGCCGGGAGGCCGGTGGCTCCTCCCGCCGCTCCCCTGCTACCTGCTCACCGCTGTCGACGCTGACCAGCGTGCGTTCCGCGGTACCCCTGGACGACGGCCCTGGGCGCCCTCGCTTCACCGGCGGCCTCCCTGCGGGTGACGTTCCCGGAACCGTCCGCCTGGCGGTGCGGGCGGCCCCTGCGCATCGAATCCACCCTCAAGTTGACCAGGCTCACGCGGGCGGCGGGGCGGTTTTCCCCAAGAAGACCCCAAGGGGACCCCGCGATCCGGGAAGGCCCGCAGGTCCTGACTCCGGGGTCAGGATGCCTGACTCCGGAGTCAGTACGCCGCGGGCCCGGCAGGGCGGGCCCGCCGGGCGCGGGCGGCGCTCCCCCGGGCGCCGGGGTCAGCGTCCCGCGGGCCGCAGCAGCACCAGGTCGTCGCGGTGGACGACCTCGCGCTCGTAGGCCGGGCCGAGCTCCCTGGCCAGCTCCTTGGTGGAGCGGCCGAGCAGCCGCGGCAGCTCGCGGGCGTCGAAGTTCACCAGGCCGCGGGCGACCGTCCGGCCGGCCTCGTCGAGCAGGTCCACCGGGTCGCCCGCGGTGAACTCGCCCTCGACCGCGGTCAGTCCG
>WRCZ01000035.1 GCA_009783685.1 Actinomycetes bacterium | reverse complement strand
GGCACACCGGTCCGCCACGTGTCCGGTCCCGGCGCGCGCCGGGACCGGACCGGCCGGGGTCAGCCCCCGATCGCCACGGCGAACACGTGCATCGCCAGCTGGCCGTTGGCCACGCCCTGGCTGACGTCGGGCAAGGTGACGGCCTGCACGGTCTTGCCGGGGAGCAGGTCGACGGTGGCGCCGTAGAGGTGCACCGTCTGGTTCTGGTGCCCGCCGCCGTTGTTGAGGTACGGCGTGGTGGCGGCGATGTCGCTGCCCTGCGAGGCGCTGCCCGACCACCAGTCGGCGAGCGCCAGCGCGTACGTCTGGGTCGTGCCGTCGGTGTAGACGATGGTGCCGCTGCCGGACGACGACCCGAAGTCGCTGGTGCCGATGAAGCCCAGCTTGGCACCGGTGCCGGTCAGTTCGACCGCCTGGCCGCCCGCGACGGTGTTGTCCGGCTGCCCGGTGCCCGCGGCCGCCGGCCAGGCGAAGGACACCCCGTCGTGGACGGTGCTGGCGCCGGAGGTCCAGCCGGCCGCGGCCAGCGCCTGCGCGGAGAAGCTCGCGCCGCCGCCGTCGAGGTCGCCGGTGCCGGGCGTGCTGTCGTCGCTGATCCCGGAGTTGTTCGCCGCCGCGGCCAGCGAGGCGTACGGCACGGTCACCGGGGCCTGCGCGGTGTGCTCGCCGCCCGGCGTGCCGACCGCGGCGTCCAGGGTGAACGACGCCGGGTCGGTGCCCGCGGGGACGGTCACCGACCAGGTGGTGGTGACGGCCTGGCCCGCGCCGACGGTCGGGAAGGTGGCCGGGCTGGTCGCGGTGGCGGTCCACCCGGCCGGGGCGTCCAGCGTGACCGCGATGCCGCCGACCGCGGACGCGCTGCCGTTGGTGTAGGTGGTGGTGGCGGTCAGGGTGCTGCCCGCCCTGGCGACCGGCAGGGCCTTCAGCGTCAGGGAGTTGCGGACCACGACGGGCGCGGAGCCGGTGACGCCGCCGACGGTCGCCGAGATCGTGGCGACGCCGTCGGCGACCGCGTGCACGGTGCCGTCGGCGGCGACGGTCGCGACCGCCGGGTTGCTGCTGGCGTACCGGACCGGGGTGTGCGCCAGGTCCACGAACGACTGGTCGTTGTCGACCGCCTCGACGACGCCGTCCGCGGTCAGCGAGCGGTCCCGCTGCTCCCTGGCCGGGTCGGTGTCGTCCTTGATCCACCGGTTCTTCGCGGTGAGGCTGAAGGTGTCGCCGGCGTCGTACACGACGTTCTCCGGCTGCACCGTGACGTACTGGACCTTCGGGGTGAGGCGGCCGCTGATCGTCACCGGCGCGGTCCCGGCGATGTGCGCGGAGTCGCCGCCGACCTGGAACTGGTAGGTGCCGTTCCAGACGGTCTGCCGGGCGTGCGCCGCGTCCCAGGAGGCGAGGTCGGCGGCCTTGACGGTGAGGTCGATGTGCTGGGTCCTGCCGGGTTGCAGGACCTGGGTCTTGGCGAAGCCGGCCAGCCGCTTCTTCGGCAGGTCCACGCCGGGCACGGTGAACGGGGTCGCCGCGTACAGCTGCGCGACGGTGGCGCCGGCCGTGCTGCCGGTGTTGGTGACGTTGAAGCCGATCGTGACCGAGCCGTCCGCGGTGGTCGCTTTATGGTCCGCCTTGATCTTGGAGTACGCGAAGCTGCTGTAACTCAGGCCGTAGCCGAAGGGGTAGGTCGGGGTGCCGGTGAAGTACTGGTAGGTGCGGCCGAGTCCGCCGGTGGCGGCCGGGGTCAGTCCGTAGTTCTGCTTGTCGGGCAGCTGCGAGTCGTCCTTGTACCAGGTGAAGTTGAGGTGCCCGGCCGGGTTCTGCCGGCCGAAGAGGACGTCGGCCAGCGCGGTGCCCTGGGCCTGGCCGTTGTAGCCGCTGAACACCACGGAGGCGACCTTGCCCTGCTCGTCGTCGATCTTCACCGGTCCGTCCGACTGGATCACCAGGGCCAGCTTGTCGTTGCCGAGCGCGGCGGTCTGGTCGATCAGCGAGTCGTAGTTGCCGGGCATGGCGAGGTTGTCGCGGTCGTTGCCCTCGTCGCCGTTGGCCTTGGTGGTGCCGACGAACAGCACCACGAGGTCGGCGCTGCGGATGTCGGCCTTGGTCCGGTCGCTGAGCACGGCGGTGCCGGTGGCGGTCGAGGACGTGCCGGCGGCGTCGAACACGACGTCGGCGCCGGGGTGGGCGGCCTGCACGGCGTCGGTGATGCCCTGCACCGGGCTGGTGGTGTGGGTGGGCTCGCCGCTGTACAGGCCCAGCGAGGTGGTGCCGGCCAGGTCGCCGAGGACGACCACCTTGCCGGCCTTGGCCGGGTCGACGGGCAGCAGCGGGGCGCCGGTGGAGACGGGCGCGGCGTTCTTCAGCAGCACGAGCGAGTTGTCGGCGACCTTGGCGGCCAGCGCCTGGTGGGCCGGGCTCTCGATCTGGTCCTTGGTGAGGGCGGTGTACGGCACCGAGCCGGGCGGGTCGAACTCGCCGGTGGCCATGCGGATGGTGAAGACCTTCACGAGCGCGGTGTCGACGACGCCTTCGCTGAGAGCGCCGGCGCTGATGGCCTCGGAGATGTTGGCGGTGGTGGCCTCGTCGCCGGTGCAGTTGAGGTCGGTGCCGGCCCGCAGCGCGTACGCCTGCCCGCCGGCCTGGCCGGACATGGTGGTGCCGGTGGCGGTCTCGGTCCAGGTCGGCGCGGCCTTGTGGTCGGTGGTCCAGCCGGGTGGCGCCCAGTCGTGGCCGCCGGGGAACTGGCGCCAGTTGGTGCCGACCGCGCCGCAGTCGGAGGTGATGTAGCCGCCGAACCCGTAGGTGCGCTGGGCGAGTTCGTTGGTGGTGTAGGTGTCCGACACCGAGGGCGTGCCGTTGATCGCGTTGTACGACGTCATCAGCCCGGCGACGTGCGCGTCCTCGATCAGGCTGCGGAACTGCGCGGTGTAGTAGTCGCGCAGGTCGGTGTCGGTGGTGTCGGAGCTGATGCCGGTGCGGTCGTCCTCGACGTTGTTGAGTGCGTAGTGCTTGGCGGTCGCCGCGACCTTGAGGTAGCCGGTCTGCGAGCTGCCGTCCTGGTTGTTGCCCTGGTAGCCGTCGACGAACTGGCCGGCCATCTGGCCGACGAGGTACGGGTCCTCGCCGAACGCCTCGTCGGTGCGGCCCCAGCGCGGGTCGCGGTCCAGGTTGACGGTGGGCGCCCAGTAGGTCAGGGAGCCGTAGTCGTCGGCCGAGGGGCCGAGGTTGTTCTGGCCCTTGTCGAAGAGCGACTTGTCGACGAAACCGCGGACCTCGTCGGAGATCGCGGTGCTCTCCTGGTACATCAGGTCCCGGTCCCAGGACATGGACGAGGCGAAGTTGGTCGGGAAGCTGGTGGCGTGCACGCCGCCCTGGACCCCGCCGTTGTGCTGGTCGGCGCCCAGGCTGTTGACGCCGTGCTGCCCCTCGCTCCAGTACGTGTACTGCTGCACGCCCAGCCGCGGGATCGCCGGCCCGCTGTTGGTGCTCAGCTGCTGCACCTTCTCCTGCAGCGTCATCCGGGACACCAGGTCCGCGGCGCGCTCCTGGAACGAGTAGTGGGTGTCGCGGTAGATCGGGGTGCTGCCGGCCGTGGCGCGTGGCGACTGCGCGAGGGCGGTGCCGCCGCCGGTGGCGCCGAGTGCGGTCGTGCAGGCCAGCGCGCAGACCGCGGCGAGGGTGCCGAGCCGGCGCTTTCGCTTGTCCATCCTGCCTCCGTCGTCATCGAGCAGGGGACCCGGGTCCGTTCGGCGGACTTCGGTGCAAGTCCGAAGAAAGTCCGGGGCTTGCGGTGTCAGTGTGGGAGTTTGTGTCCTTCGTTCTCCCAACGTCAAGGCTCATGACGGGAGTTGGTGCCCGCAGTTTTGACTGATGGCGAAAAAACCACCGAACCCGGCGGGTTCGCTCCGGAGCCGTCCCCGGGGGGGCCGACGGCAACCGACCTGCCGGAGGCGATCGCGCACGGCCGGCCGAACTCCCCGGCTGCGGGGCTCACATCGCGGTGGAGGTCGTCCTTCAGGCGCGGGCCGGAGCCGACGCCGCTTCCCGGGCAGGGGTACGCGGCATCACAAGCCCTGCGGCCCGGCGGCAGGGGTACGCGTCGTCACCGGCTCGCCCACAGCAGCCCCCGCTCGGTGAGCGCGCGCACCTCGGGTACGTCGAAGTCGTCCGCCTTGTGGCCGATGGTGGAGACGAACACCCGTCCCGCGCCGTGCTTCCGCGTCCACACCGCGGGCATCACCACGGGGGCCTCGCGCTCCTCGCCCGCGGCGAAACTGGTGGTGGCGAGGACGTCGACGGCCGGGTCGGTGGCGACCCAGTACTGCTCGGTGTGCACCCGGAAGCCGGCGAGCCCGTCGACGACCGGATGGTGCGACCGTTCGGGCACCAGGTCCACGGCGTGGTCGACGAAGCCAGGCGGGTGCATGAGGAACTGGCCGCCGGTCAGCAGGAAGTAGTCCAGGTCGCCGCGGAAGGCGTCGACGATGCCGCCGTGCCAGCCGGCGAAGCCGGTGCCGGCCCGCACGGCCGCCGACAGGCCGCGGCTCTGCACGGCGGTGATGTCGCCCATGGACCAGCACTGCACCACCAGGTCCGTGGCGGCGAGGCGTTCCGCGTCCTCGTAGACCGCGAGGTCCGCCGCGGTCTCGACGGCGTACCCGCGGTCAATCAGGAACGGCACGAAGAGGTCCGTGATCGTGACGGGGTCGTGGCCCTCCCAGCCGCCGCGGACCACCAGCGCACGGCGGTTCGACGGGTCGCTCACGGGCGTTGCACGCTCCCCTCGGTACTGCGGCAGCCGTCCACGGCGCCCTCGAACGCAGGATGACCGCTGCGGGTCCGTCCCTCACTCTGGCCATTCCCGCGGGCGGGGTCAACGCCCCCTCCGGGCAGGGGCGCCGGACCCGCGGCTGCCTCTTCTGCCGGGCCCCGCCGGAGCCCGGCAGAAGAGGCAGCCGCTTCCGGCCGGGAGCGGCCTCAGGGCCGGCGGGCGTCCTCCGCGCCGCCCTCACTCGCCGCGTCGAGGTTTGCGGTGCCGCCACCGAACTTGCGGTCCTCGGCCAGCGCCGTCTCCGCGAGGACGGCCTCCTCGGGCAGTCCGGGCGTCTCCCGGACCGCCTCCTCGGCGTCGGCACGCTCGTGCGACGGGCCCGCGTGGGTCTCCTCGGCGTCGGCGTCCTGCAGCGCGCGGTGGACCGTGCTCAGCACGAAGGCGGCGGCCAGCACCGTCACCGCACCCAGCACGAAGGGCACGTGCACGTTGTAGTGCTCGACCAGCTTGCCCGCGACGAACGGGGCGAGTCCGCCGCCGATGAAGCGCACGAAACCGTAGGCCGCGGACGCCACGGGGCGCGGCACCGGGGCGATGCTCATCACGGCCGTGGTGACGAGGGTGTTGTTGGTGCCGATGAAGATTCCGGACACGATCACCGCGCCGATGACGACGCCCGGGTGGCCGGGGAAGATGCCGATCACCAGGGTGTCGAGGGCCATCAGCACCATGGACCCGTAGAGCGTGACGGCCGTGCCGAAGCGGGCCTTGAGCATCGGTGCGCCGAACACCGCGAAGAGCGCGACGAGCACGCCCCACGCGCAGAAGACGCCGCCGAGCCGCAGCGGTGACAGGTTCATCAGGAACGGCGCGTAGCCGAGGATGGTGAAGAAGCCCCAGTTGTAGAGCAGGCCGGTGACACCGGTGGTGGCCAGGCTGCGGTGCCGCAGGGCCTTGATCGGCTCGCTGAGGGACGAGCGCCGGGCGGGCCGCGGCGTCGGCGGGACCAGGAGCGCGGTGGCCACCAGGGCGATGAGCATCAGGACGGCCACGCCGAAGAACGGTCCGCGCCAGCTCACGTTGCCCATCAGACCGCCGAGCAGCGGGCCGCAGGCGATGCCGACGCCGAGCGCGGTCTCGTAGAGCACGATCGCGCCCTTGAAACCGCCGCTGGCCGATCCCACGATCACCGCCAGGGAGGTGGCGATGAACAGGGCGTTCCCGACGCCCCATCCGGCCCGGAAGCCGACGATCTGCCCGATGGTGCCGGACGCGCCGGCGACCGCCGAGAACACCACGATCAGGGTCAGCCCGGCGATCAGCGTGTTCTTGGCGCCCAGCAGGCTGGAGACCCAGCCGGTCACCAGCATCGCCACCGCGGTCACCACCAGGTAGCTGGTGAACAGCAGTTCCACCTGGCTGGGGCTGGCCTGCAGCTTGGCGGCCAGCGACGGCAGGATCGGATCGACCAGCCCGATGCCCATGAAGGAGATCACGCAGGCGAACGCCACCGCCCACACGGCCTTCGGCTGGCGGAAGGGGCTGGGCGCGCTCGCCGGCTCGGTGGCCGGGCCGGCAGGGGCGGGACTTTTCATGGGGCTTCCTCTGGGGTGGGACTGGTGCTGAGGTCGTTCAGCACCTCGATCGATGCGCACAACGCGTGCCGGTCACGAGGGGACAGCAGGCTCAGCCGTGCCACCAGGGCGTCGACCCGGGAGGAGCGCTGCGCCGCCAGGTGCTCCCGGCCGGCGGGAGTCGCCGCGACGAGCACGATCCGCCCGTCGGCCCGGTCGGTCCGCCGCTCGGCGAGACCCGCTTCCACGAGGCGGTCGACGACGTGGGTCATGCCGGGCTGGCTGATGTGCTCCCGGCCGGCGAGGTCCGAGATCCGCAGCGGGCCCGCCGAGGCGATCGTGGTCAGCACGGACAGGGCGACGCCGCGGGGCCCGCCGCGCGGTGTGGCGCAGTTGGTCCAGCCCGAGATGCGCTCCAGCGCCTCCGCGACCGCCACCAGCTCGTCCGGAGCGGCCTGCGGGGAGATCTGGAGGGGCCCGTCTCCTGTCACGGGAAAAACCGTATAGGGCTTCTATATAGATGGTCAATATAGAAGGTGCATGCATATAGAGATGGCTATACTTCTGGCCATGAGCAGATCCACGTCCGCGGACGGCGACGACGAGGCGGACGGCCTGGATCACCCGGCCGCGGCGGTGTACCGGCTGCTCTCGTCGCTGTTCTTCCAGGTGTCGCGCGACCTGAGCGCGACCTCCACGGCCACGCTGGTCGCCCTGGAGCGCACCGGCCCGCGCCGCATCACGGAACTGGCCAGGATCGCGGGCATCACCCAGCCCTCCGTGACCTCGCTGGTGACCACCCTGGAGCGGGCCGGCTTCGCCGAGCGCCGCAGCGACCCCGCCGACAAGCGCGTCGTCCTGGTGGCGATCACGCCCTCCGGCTCGGACTACCTCCGCGCCCGGCGCCGCAAGAACGTCGAGGTGTTCACCGGGCTGATCGCCCAGCTCCCGCCGGACGAGGCCGCCACCCTGACCGCCGCCGTCCCCGCCCTCGAGCACCTCAGCGAGCTCACCGACGCCCTCCGCTACCCCGCCCCCTCTCCCGCCGGCCCCCCGGCCCCCGGGCCCGGGGCGCGTGCGGTTTCGGGATCGGCGGTATCGGGAGACCCTGGAAGTCCTGGCACGAACACGTCCTGACCGCCTGGAACGGGGTGGTGCCGTGGACACCGAGTTCGACGTCGTCGTCCTGGGAGCGGGGCCTGGCGGCTACGTGGCCGCCATCCGCTGCGCCCAGCTGGGGCTGCGCACGGCCGTCGTGGAGGGCCGGTTCTGGGGCGGGACCTGCCTGAACATCGGGTGCGTCCCGGCGAAGGCGCTGCTGCGCAACGCCGAGATCGCGCACCTGGTCCTCCATGACGCGGAGAAGTTCGGCGTGCGGATCAGCGGGGACGTGGGCCTGGACTACCGGGTCGCCTACGAGCGCAGCCGGGTGGTCGCCGAGGGCCGCGCCAAGGGCGTCACCTACCTCATGCGCAAGAACGGCATCGCCCAGTTCGACGGGCAGGGCACGTTCCTCGACACCCACACCCTGCACGTGCGGGCGGAGAACCTCGGGACCACCCTCACGTTCGGCTCCGCCGTCATCGCCACCGGCTCGACGGTGAAGCTGCTGCCGGGGACGGCACTCGGCCCGCGCGTGCTGACCTACGAGGAGCTGATCCTCTCCGCCACCCTTCCCCGCAGCCTGGTCGTCGCCGGCGCCGGCGCCATCGGCGTGGAGTTCGCCTACCTGCTGCGGGCCTACGGCGTGGACGTCACGCTCGTGGAGTTCCTCGACCGGATCGCACCGCTGGAGGACGAGGACGTCTCCGCCGAACTCGCCCGGCGCTTCAGGCGGCAGGGCATCCGCATCATGACGTCGACCGCCGTGCAGTCCATCGAGGAGAGCGCGGACGGCGTCCGCGTGCGGGTCCGGCAGGGCGACACCGAGCAGGTCCTGGAGGCCGACCAGGTGCTCCAGGCGATCGGCTTCCAGCCGCGCACCGCCGGCTCCGGCCTGCACGCCGCCGGCGTGCGGCTCACCGAGCGCGGCGCCATCGACGTGGACGGGCGCTGCCGCACCAGCACGCCGCACATCCACGCCATCGGCGACGTCACGGCGAAGCTGATGCTGGCGCACACGGCCGAGGCCATGGGCATCGTCGCCGCCGAGACCATCGCCGGCGTGGAGACCATGGAGCTGGACTACCGCATGATCCCGCGCGCCACCTTCTGCCAGCCGCAGATCGCCGGCTTCGGCTGGACCGAGGCCCAGGCGCGCGCGGAGGGCTTCGACGTCCGGGTGGCCACGTTCCCCTTCACCGCCAACGCCAAGGCGCACGGCTTCGGCGACACGGCCGGGTTCGTGAAGCTGGTGGCGGACGGACGCCACGGCGAGCTGCTGGGCGCCCATCTGATCGGTCCCGATGTGACCGAGCTGCTGCCGGAGTTGACGCTGGCGCAGAAGTGGGACCTCACCGTGAACGAGCTCGTCAGGAACGTCCACTCCCACCCGACGCTGAGCGAGGCGGTGCAGGACGCGCTGCACGGGCTCGCCGGCCACATGATCAACCTCTGAAGGGTCACTCCGTCCCGCTGCGCGCGCGGTCGCCGAAGGTGCGCAGCCGGTCGATCAGGGCCGGGGGCGACTGGACGCGGAACGGCAGGTCCAGCATCAGCAGCCGGATGGCCATCCAGTCGACGCGGTCCGCGTCCACCCGCCAGCGCGACGTGCCGTCCGGGAGGGCGTCGACCTCGCCCGGCGCCTGGCCGAGTCTCGACCGCAGGACGTCGGCGGGGGCGTCGACGTCCACCACGGCGGGCGCCGTGGGCCACAGGTTGCGCAGCTTGGACTCGACGAACTCCGCCGCGTCGGCGGCGGGAAGGGCGCGCGGCGCCGCTCGCGCGCCGGTCGCGGTGACCCCGCTGAGCCGGTCGACCCGGAAGATGCGCCAGTCGTCGCGGTCCAGGTCCCAGGCGACCAGGTACCAGCGCCGGCCGCTGGCCACCAGCCGCTGCGGTTCGGCGTGGCGGCGGGACTCGGCACCGTCACCCGCGCGATAGGCGAAGCGGACGCGCTCGTGGTTGGCGATCGCACCGGCGAGGGCGGTCAGCGCGGCCGGCTCGACACGCGGGCCGCCACCGGTCATGGTCACCACCGCGGAGCCCAACGCGCCCACGCGGTAGCGCAGTCGGGACGGCAGCACCTGCTCCAGCTTGGTCAGCGCGCGCAGCGACGCCTCCTCGATGCCGTCCACCGCGCTGCCCGCCGCCGCCCGCAGGCCGACCGCGATGGCGACCGCCTCCTCGTCGTCCAGCAGCAGCGGCGGCAGGGCGGTGCCGGCGACCAGGCGGTAGCCGCCGATCGAGCCCATCGTCGCCTCGACCGGGTAGCCGAGCGCGCGCAGCCGGTCCACGTCACGGCGGATGGTGCGGGTGCTCACCTCCAGCCGTTCGGCCAGCTCCGTACCGGGCCACTCCCGCGGGGTCTGCAGGAGCGAGAGCAGGTTCAGCAGTCGTGCCGGGGTGTCCATCATGTTTTCCAGCGTCCGCGCCTTCTAGGACAGGAACTGTCCTACATCCTCCATAGCGTAGGGCCTGTCAACGGAAGACGCAGGCAGGAGCCCTGAATGAGTACCGAGCGCAGGCGCTGGATCGCCCTCGCCGTCGTGATGACCGCCAGCTTCATGGACCTGGTCGACGCGACCATCGTCAACATCGCCGTCCCGAGCATCCAGCGCGACACCGGCGCCGGCTTCAGCGCAGTCCAGTGGATCACCGCGGGGTACGCCCTCGCGTTCGCGGTCGGCCTGATCACCGGCGGGCGACTCGGCGACATCTACGGCCGCAAGCGGGTGTTCCTGATCGGCACGGCCGGCTTCACGGTCGCGTCGCTGCTGTGCGGGGTGGCCGCCGATCCCCAGATGCTGGTGGCGACCCGCCTGCTGCAGGGCGCGGCGGCCGCGCTGATGGTGCCTCAGGTGCTGTCGATCATCCATGCGACCTTCTCCGGCGAGGAACGCGGCAAGGTCTTCGGGCTGTTCGGCGCGATCATCGGCCTGGCAGCCGTCACCGGCCCGCTGCTCGGCGCGCTGCTCACCCAGTGGGACATCCTCGGGCTGCAGTGGCGGCCGATCTTCCTGATCAACCTGCCGGTCGGGATCGCCGGGCTGCTCCTCGGCCGCCGGTTCATCGACGAGTCGAAGGCCGCGCAGGCGCTCCGGCTCGACCTCGTCGGCGTCGCGCTGGCCACCGCCGGTCTGCTGCTGCTGATGTACCCGCTGGTCCAGGGCCGGGAGAACGGCTGGCCGCTGTGGGGCTACGCGATGATGGCCGGCGGGCTCGCCGTCCTCGCGGGCTTCGTCCGCTACGAGCGGGCCAAGAAGGCCAAGGACGGTTCGCCGCTGGTCGAGTTGACGCTCTTCCGGGCCCGCAGCTTCGCCGCCGGGATCGGCGTCCAGCTGGTCTTCGGTGTCGCCTGCGGCATCTTCTTCCTGGTCTGGACGCTCTACATGCAGATCGGCCTCGGCTGGACCCCGCTGCACGCCGGCCTGACCGGACTGCCGTTCACCGTCGCGTGCTCGGCCTCGGCGGGTATGTCGGTCCAGCTGCTGGTGCCGCGTTTCGGCCGCAAGGTGCTCCAGGCCGGGGCGCTGACCACGGCCGCCGGCGCGCTCCTCTACATCGCGGAGGCCCACCGCTACGGGCACGCGGTCCACTCGTGGCAGATGGCGCTGCCGCTGCTGGTGATGGGCGCCGGGATGGGCATGGTCTTCTCGCCGCTGACGGACGCGGTCCTGTCCGACGTGCCGCAGGAGCACGCGGGATCGGCCTCGGGCCTGATCAACACCACCAACCAGCTGGGCAACGCGTTCGGCCTGGCGCTGGTCTCGGTCGCCTTCACCGGCCCGACCCCGGTCCGCGCCTTCGAGCACGCGATGTTCTGGATGGTCGGCGCGCTCGCGATCGTGGCCACGCTGATGACGGCCCTGCCCCGGCGCACCGCCCGTACGCCGGAGCCCGAGGGCCCGGCGGTCGAGACCGCGAAGGCACCCGCGCTGGCGGGATGACACCCCCGCGCAGACCGGTCGGCCGTGGCCGGGGGATGATCCCCGGCCACGGCCGACGTGTCCCGAGCGGTGTGCCGCCGATCAGCCCTTGGCGTGCGGGTGTTGCTGCGCCGCCAGGCTCGCGGCCGAGGTGAGGACGGTGTTGCAGTACGACACGGTGCCGGTGTTGGCGACGTACCGGGCGCTGAGCCACCGCTCGTGGCTGCTGCCGCGCATCAGGTACCAGACGGTGTTGCCGTCGATGTCCTGGGCGCGGACCTTGCACGTGAGGCCGACCTGCGCGTGGTACGCGAGGAAGCCGACGACGGAGGAGTCCGTGCTCGGGAACTGCCGCACGTTCAGGCCGGCCGGCGAGGTGACCGTGCCGTACGGGAGGGCGGGCTGGGCCGCCACGGCCTGGGCGGGAGCCGCGGCGAACAGGACGCCGCCCATGGCGAGGACGCCGGTCAGGGCACCGACGGTGCGCCTCAGACCGCGCCGGGCGGGGACAGTGAGCAAGGACATGTGCCTCTCCAGTTCTCGACAGCCAGGGGCCGCGGAGTGCGGCTGGTACGCGAGCGGCACATTACGACTGATGATCGGAATACTATGAACGAAACGCCATAAAAGCCTCAAATGGCTATGTTTTTCCGCTGTGATGGGTGTATGCGGAACGCCCACGGCGGTCGGCGGGCAGCATCCCACCGGAGCCGGGCAGCGGATCCCGCGAGCTCCGGGCTCCGGGCAGCGCGGCAGCGGCGGCCGGGGAACGGGCGATCCGTCAGTCGGAGGAGACCGGCAGGACGTCCGGGGAGAGCGCGCCCGCCCGGGCCGAGGCGCTGGTTATCCGGCCGAGGTGGTGGCGGCGGCACAGCACCTCGTAACCGACCTCCTCCACCGGGCGGTTGACGTCGCCCACGACCACCTGGGCGCCCTCGACCACCATCCGCCCGCCCACCGTGCGGGCGTTGTGGGTGGCCCGTGCGCCGCACCAGCACAGCGCCTCCACCTGGAGGGTCTCGATCCGGTCGGCGAGTTCGATCAGCCGCTGCGAGCCGGGGAAGAGCTTGGTGCGGAAGTCGGTGGTGATGCCGAAGGCGAAGACGTCGAGCCCGAGATCGTCGACGACCCGCGCCAACTGGTCGACCTGCACCGGCGCGAGGAACTGCGCCTCGTCGACGATCGCGTAGTCGACCTTGCCGCCCTTGGACAACTGCTCGACCACGTACCCGTACACGTCCATGCCCTCGGACGCCTCGACGGCCTCGGTGACCAGGCCCAGCCGCGAGGACAGCTTCCCCTCACCCGCCCGGTCGTCCCGCGTGAAGATCACACCCCGAAGCCCCCGGGCCGAACGGTTGTGGCCGATCTGGAGCGCCAGCGTCGACTTGCCGCAGTCCATCGTTCCGGAGAAGAAAACCAGCTCGGGCATGGAAGGGCGACGGCCTTTCGGTGGACGGCAGGGAGGAACGCGAGGGGGCGGGCTCGGGACGGGGGGCGGGACGGGCGTCTCGCCAGGCGGGCGCCTAGCAGCGTACTTCGAGCAGCGGCACGAGTTGCTCGACGGGGGCCAGGGAGCCGTGCAGTCCGACCATCCGGGACTCCCCCGGCTCGGTGCGGTTGGCCACGATCGCCATGTCGTCGCGGGCCACGGCGACCACGTCGCCGATCCTGCCGAGCACCCGCTCCTCCGGCTCCGGCCCGAACCACCCGGCGGCGACCGCCTGTTCGCGTCCGGCCACCCACATCCGGTCGCCCAGCACCTCGCGCCACACGGCCAGCACGTCGGCGGCGGCGCCGGGCACCGCGTACACGTGCCGGGCGCGGCCCTCCCCGCCGAGCACGGCGACCCCGGCGCTCAGCTCCCAGTCCTCGTCGAAGTCGATCCGCGACTCCTCGTCGAACGGGATGTCGATCATGCCGTGGTCGGCGGTGACGTACAGCGCGCTGCGCGGCGGGAGTTGCTCGGCGAGCCGCTGCACCAGCCGGTCCACCATCATCAACTGGCCGCGCCAGGCGTCGGAGTCGACGCCGTGCCGGTGCCCCATGCCGTCCAGCTCGCTGTAGTACGTGTAGACCAGCGCCCGGTCGGCGGCGGCCAGTTGGTCCGCCGCGAGGTCGACCCGCTCCTCGCCGGTGAGCCGGCCGAGGAAGGTGCCGCCGGAGAGCGCGATCTTGGTCAGCGGGGTGGTCTCGAACGTCGGCGAGGACACCTGGCTGGTGGCGATCCCGGCGGCGTCGGCGAGCGCGAAGACGGTGGGGTGCGGCTGCCACACGGCCGGCGGCGTCCACGGCTGCCAGCGCAGCTGGTTCATCAGCTGCCCGGTCTCCGGGTTGAGCGCGGTGTAGCCGGGCAGGCCGTGGCGGCCGGGCGGCAGCCCGGTGCCGACCGAGGCCAGCGAGGTGGCGGTGGTCGCGGGGAAACCCGCGGTGATCGGCCGGCCGGTGCCGCCGCACGAGGTGGCCAGCAGCGAGGTGAGGTACGGCGCCTCGTCGGGGTGGCGCAGGATCAGCTCCCAGCCCAGGCCGTCGACCAGGAACACGCACACCCGGTCGGCCGGGGCGAGGGTGAGACCGGTGGCCGGCATGCCGGGCACCGCGAAGCCCGCGACCGCGGCCGGGATGACGTCGCACAGCGCGCCGGTGCCGTACTGCGGGGCGGGGGCGGACGCCGGGTCGAGCAGGGCCGCGTCCTCCGCGTCGTGGAACGGGTGGGCCATCAGCGTGCCATCACTCCGTGGCCGCCGTGGCCTCGGAGAGGGCCTGGGCGAAGGCGAGGGTCTGGCGGACCGCGTCGGGCCCGTCGCCGGCCTCGCTCACCCGCAGCGACAGGTCGTCCGCGGTGGAGGAGCCGGTGTAGCCGTGGTCGGCCTCGCAGTTGGGGTCGCCGCAGGCGGCGGGTTCCAGGTCGAGCCGGGACACCGCGCCCCAGCCGATGGTCAGCACGACCTCGCGGGGCAGGGTGCCCGGCGTGTACGACTCGGGGTTGGCGACGACCCTGCTCACCACGACCGACGAGATCCGGCCCAGCTTGACCGACTCGGTGGAGGTGGTGGCGTACGGGCTCGGCGAGGTGTCGTCGGCGGCCTGCTCGTCGGTATGGCTGACGATGAACCGGCTGTCGGTGAGGACCAGCACGGTCACATGCCGGCGCACCTCGTTGGCGTCGAAGGTGGTCTCCTGGTGGACCAGGTAGGAGGACACCGGCTCGCCGCCCACCGCGGCCTCGACGGCCTCGGCCACCAGGGCGGGGTAGTAGCCGCTGCGCTCGATGGCCGTGCGCAGCCCCTGCGTCGTCGTACCGGTCTTCGCCATGTGCACCATCCTATGCGCGCCGTGTGACGTTCCCATCCGTCCGTGACGCGTCGTTCCGCCCCGCCGCCGCCCCGCGGCGCCCGGCCCGGCCCCGGGCCGTCGGTGAGCGGCCGCGATGGCGCCGTCCCTTCAGTACGAGGCGAGGGCGCGCGGCCCGAGATCGGTGCGCGCGGGGGGCGTGGCGAGCCGGACGGTCGCGCCGAGCACGCTCAGGCCGCGGGCGGCGACCACCACCGGCTCCAGGTCCACGCCGACGACCTCGGGCAGGTCCTCGGCGAGCATCGACACCCGCAGCAGCAGTTCCTCCAGGGCGCCGGTGTCGACCGGCTCGGCACCGCGCCAGCCGAACAGCAGCGGCGCCGCCCTGATCGAGCGGACGAGTTCGGCCACGTCGCGGTCGGTGGCGGGGACCAGCCGGTGCCCGAGGTCGCCGAGCAGTTCGGAGGGGGCGCCGGCCAGCCCGAAGGACAGCACGGCGCCGGCGGCCGGGTGGACGCCGGCCCGGACCACGGTGTCGACGCCGCGCGGGGCCATCGCCTGCACCACCGGCCGCAGTTCGGCGGGCCCGCCGAGCCGCGACGTCAGTTCCTCGTAGGCCCGCCGCAGGTCCTGCTCGTCCGCCAGGTCCAGCCGGACCCCGCCCAGGTCGGCGCGGTGCCGCAGATGCGGGGCCGTGGTCTTGAGGGCGACGGGGTAGCCCAGCGACCGCGCCGCGGCGACGGCCGCGTCCGGGTCCGGCGCGGGCAGCGCCCGGTGGACGTGGATGCCGTAGCGGGCCAGCAGGGCGGCCGCGTCCGCGTCGTCGAGGGTGACCTCGGTCCCGGTGGGCGCCGCGCCGGCCGGCGCCGGGGGCAGCAGGCGGCGGACGTCCTCGGCGGCGGCCGCCTCCTGGACGTCCTCGAACTGCGGGATCCGGCCGGGCTCCGCGGCGGCGTCCCGCCAGGCGGCGTAGGCGGTCGCCTCGGCCAGCGCGCGGACGGCCCGGTCGGGCGCGGAGTAGGCGGGGATGCGGGCGCCAGGCTGCCCGGTCGCGGCCAGCCGGTCGGCCATCGTCTCCAGCGTGAGGTGGACCACCACCACGGGCTTGCCGGCGCCCTCGGCGGCGGCGCGCAGCGCCTCGGCGAGCGCCGGGTCGTCGCCGGACTCCGGGTCGCCGGCGTCCTCGGAGCCGACGCGGGGGATGGCGGTGACGACCACCGCGTCGGTGCCGGGGTCGGCGAGGGCCTGCCGCAGCGCCGCCGCGAAGTCCTCGGGGCGGGCGGCCGTCGTCAGGTCGCGCGGCGGGGCGGGGTGCAGTCCCGCGGAGAGCGCGGCGTCGTAGGTCAGCAGGCCGATGGACTCGGAGTTGCCGAGCACGGCCACCCGGTCGCCGGCCGGCAGCGGCTGAAGGGCCAGGAACAGGCCGGCGTCGAGCAGTTCGGTGACGGTGTCGACCCGGATCACGCCCGCCTGCCGGAACAGGGCGGAGACGGTCGAGTCGGGGATCCGGGTGTTCGGCACGGCGTGGCCGGCCGGGACCGTGCCGGAGTGCAGGGCGCCCTTGACCACCACCACCGGCTTGCTCGCCGCGATGCGGCGGGCGATCCGGGTGAACTTGCGCGGGTTGCCGAACGACTCCAGGTACATCAGCACCGCCTCGGTCTCCGGGTCGTCCTGCCAGAACTGCAGCAGGTCGTTCCCGGAGACGTCGGCGCGGTTGCCGGCGGAGACGAAGGACGACGGGCCCGCGCCGCGCCGGTGCAGCCCGGACAGCAGGGCGATGCCGATGGACCCGGACTGGGTGAACAGCCCGAGCCGGCCGTGGTGCGGCATCTCCGGCGACAGGGAGGCGTTGAGCCGGATGTCGTCGGCGGTGTTGAGCACGCCGAAGGCGTTGGGCCCGATGACCCGCATGCCGTGGCTGCGGGCCTGGCGGACCAGCTCGCGCTGCTTCTCCCTGCCCTCCGCCCCGCTCTCGGAGTAGCCGGCGGCGACCACCACCAGGCCGCGCACCCCCGCCTCGCCGCAGTCGGCGACGGCCTCGGGCACCCGGTCGGCCGGGACCGCGACGACGGCGAGGTCGACCGGCTCGCCGATCGAGGCGACCGACCGGTACCCGGGCACGCCGTCGAGGTCGGTGCCGCCCTCGGGGAAGGAGTGGTTGACCGCGTAGAGGCGGCCGGTGAAGCCGCCCGCGGTGATGTTGCGCAGCAGGGTGCGGCCGACACCGCCGGGCCGGCGGCCGGTGCCGACCACGGCCACCGACGCCGGGCGCAGCAGCCGCTGCACCGAGCGGGCCTCGGCGCGGTGCTCGCGGGCCCGCATCACCTGCACCGACTCGTCGGTGGGCTCCAGGTCCAGGTCCAGGTGGACCACGCCGTCGGCGAAGCTGCGCTGCTGGGTGTAGCCGGCGTCGGTGAAGACCTTGACCATCTTGCGGTTCGCGGGCAGCACTTCGGCGGTGAAGTGCAGGATGCCGCGCTCGCGGGCGACCGCGGCGATGTGCTCCAGCAGCGCGGACGCCACGCCGCGGCCCTGGTGGGCGTCCTGGACCAGGAACGCGACCTCCGCGCGGGTGCCGCCGCGGCCCGCCCGGCCGTGCTCGTCGATCCGGTCGTAGCGGACGGTGGCGATGAACTCGCCGCCGACGGTGGCGGCCAGGCCCACCCGGTCGACGTAGTCGTGGTGCGTGAAGCGGTGCACGTCGCGGTCGGACAGCCGCGGGTAGGGGGCGAAGAACCGGTAGTACTTCGACTCGTCCGACACCTTCTCGTAGAAGCCGACCAGCCGGCCGGCGTCGTCCGGGCCGATCGGCCGGATGTGGGCGGTGCCGCCGTCGCGCAGCACGACGTCCGCCTCCCAGTGCACGGGGTACGGCTGCGGCTGCTGCTCCGTCATGGCCCCAGCGTAAGCGGGCGTGGCCTGCTCGCGCGGCCGACGCGTTGGAGGCAGGCTGGGGGCAGCGCACGGCCGGTCCCGGCCACCGCCCGGAACATGTTTAACTGGTCTAGACAACTTCGTACCACTGTCACTGATCCGAAGGGCAACACCATGGTTGAGCGCCGCGTCAACGTCGGCTGGGCGGAGGGCCTCCACGCCCGCCCGGCGTCCATCTTCGTCCGCGCGGCGACGGCCGCCGGCGTCCCGGTCACCATCGCCAAGGCGTCGGACGGCAACCCGGTCAACGCGGCGTCCATGCTCGCGGTCCTCGGCCTGGGCGCCCGGGGCGGCGAGGAGATCGTGCTGGCCTCCAACGCCGAGGGCGCGGAGATCGCCCTGGACCGGCTGGCCAAGCTGGTCGCCGAGGGCCTGGACGAGCTGCCCGAGACCGTCTGACGGATTCCCGCACCCCGGGGGCCGGAGCGACCGGGAATTCCGAGCGGCCCGGTCGGGCGGCCCGGCGAGGCGGCCCCGCGGAAATGGGCAGCGGAATTCAGCGGGGCCGGAACATCCCCCACGGATGATCCGGTCCCGCTCTTTCACGAATACGGGACTTCATACCGGAACTCCGGCGGGACGCCGTTTCCGGTATCCCGTGTTCTTGTATACGACGCGCGTGTTAAGCGCGGCGCCGTACCGCGTTGACGGGAGGTTTCAGGATCCTCACCGCCGACGCCCGCTCGACATGGACGGCGGCCAGCCGGCGGGCCCGTTCCGCGTCCCCGCGGCCCACCGCGTCCACGATCGCCGCGTGCTCCTCCCACGCCTCGCGCACCCGCACCGCGGAGCCGTCCCCGTAGACCCAGGCGATCTTGTGCCGCAGCTGGGTGAGCAGCGCGGTCAGCGTCGGGCTGCCGGACGCCTGGGCGAGCGTCTCGTGGAACCAGCCGCTCAGCGAGGCCAGGTCGGCGGACTGCCCCTGCACCGCGCGCTCCTGGCCGAGCCGGACCAGCCCGCGCAGCACCTTGAGATGGGCCTCGGTGCGGCGCTGGGCGGCGCGGGCGGCACCCAGCGGCTCCAGCAGACCGCGCATCTCCAGCAGGTCGGCGGCCTCCCGCTCGGTCGGCTCCGCGACCGACGCGCCCGCGTGCCTGCGGGTGCGGACGAACCCCTCGGACTCCAGGGTGCGCAGCGCCTCGCGCACCGGCACGCGCGAGACGCCGTAGCGCTGCGCGAGCAGTTCCTCGGTCAGCCGGCTGCCGGGCGGGAAGAATCCCGCGACGATGTCGTCGCGGATCGCCGTGCACACCACCTGGGCGGAAATACGCCGCCCGGTGCCGTCCGCCCCGTTCACGTCCGAATCCGCATCGCAGAACTCCGTTCCCTCCCCCGTATTGTGCCCGCGACTCTATTCCAGGGCGCACGGAAAAAGGAAAAGAGGTG
>WRCZ01000034.1 GCA_009783685.1 Actinomycetes bacterium | reverse complement strand
TCGACCGCCTCGCACAGCCGCCCGCCGGCTTCGGCGTCTTCCTCCAGGCGAACGAGGACGGCACGGCCGACATCTTCACCGGAGGCCGCAAGCTCAGGGTGAACGTCAGCCCCGGCGTAGAGGTCGACGAACTGCGCCGCGGCCAGGAAGTAATGCTCAACGAAGCGTTCAACGTGGTCGAGGCCATGGAGTTCGAGCGCGTCGGAGACATCGTCACCCTCAAGGAGATCCTCGAGGACGGCGAACGCGCCCTCGTCCTCGGACACACCGACGAAGAACGAGTGGTCCGGCTCGCCGAACCCCTCCTCGACGTCACCATCCGACCCGGCGACGCCCTCCTGCTCGAACCCCGCTCCGGATACGTCTACGAAGTCGTCCCCAAGAGCGAAGTCGAGGAACTCGTCCTCGAAGAAGTCCCCGACATCGGCTACGAAGCCATCGGCGGCCTCGGCAACCAGATCGAGGCCATCCGCGACGCCGTCGAACTGCCCTACCTCTACCCCGACCTCTTCAGGGAGCACGAGCTGCGCCCGCCCAAGGGCGTCCTGCTCTACGGCCCCCCCGGCTGCGGCAAGACACTCATCGCCAAGGCGGTCGCCAACTCCCTGGCCAAGAAGGTCGCGGAGGTCACCGGGCAGCCCCAGGGCAAGAGCTACTTCCTCAACATCAAGGGCCCGGAGCTGCTCAACAAGTACGTCGGCGAGACCGAGCGCCAGATCCGCCTGGTCTTCCAGCGGGCCCGCGAGAAGGCCAGCGAGGGCACGCCGGTCATCGTCTTCTTCGACGAGATGGAGTCGCTGTTCCGCACCCGCGGCAGCGGTGTCAGCTCGGACGTGGAGAACACCATCGTCCCGCAGCTGCTCGCCGAGATCGACGGCGTCGAGGGCCTGGAGAACGTCATCGTCATCGGCGCCTCCAACCGCGAGGACATGATCGACCCCGCGATCCTGCGGCCCGGCCGCCTGGACGTGAAGATCAAGATCGAGCGGCCGGACGCCGAGGCGGCCAAGGACATCTTCTCGAAGTACCTGCTCGACAGCCTTCCGCTGCACGGCGAGGACCTCGCCGAGCACGGCGGGTCGGAGGCGGCCACCGTGGACGCCATGATCCAGTCCGTGGTCGAGCGGATGTACTCCGAGACCGAGGAGAACCGCTTCCTGGAGGTCACCTATGCCAACGGTGACAAGGAGGTCCTGTACTTCAAGGACTTCAACTCCGGAGCGATGATCCAGAACATCGTGGACCGGGCCAAGAAGATGGCGATCAAGGCCTTCCTCGACCACGGACAGCGCGGCATGCGCGTCTCCCACCTGCTCGCGGCCTGTGTCGACGAGTTCAAGGAGAACGAGGACCTGCCGAACACGACCAACCCCGACGACTGGGCGCGGATCTCCGGGAAGAAGGGCGAGCGGATCGTGTTCATCCGCACCCTGGTGACCGGAAAGCAGGGGGCGGACACGGGGCGCTCCATCGACACCGTGGCGAACACCGGACAGTATCTGTAAGCACTACCCTCCGGCTGCGGGGCCCCGACAGACGGGTACCCGCAGCCGGTGTGTTTTCCGGCCCGATCGGGCCGGAGCCGGGCAAGGAGGGCCGCATGACCGTACGGCGAGTAATGGGCATCGAGACGGAGTACGGGATCTCCGTCCCCGGCCACCCCAACGCCAATGCCATGCTCACCTCGTCCCAGATCGTCAACGCCTACGCCGCGGCGATGCACCGGGCCCGCAGGGCCCGCTGGGACTTCGAGGAGGAGAACCCGCTGCGGGACGCCCGCGGCTTCGACCTGGCCCGGGAGGCGGCGGACTCCACCCAGCTCACCGACGAGGACATCGGCCTGGCCAACGTGATCCTCACCAACGGTGCCCGGCTCTACGTGGACCACGCCCACCCCGAGTACTCCTCGCCGGAGATCACCAATCCGCGCGACGCGGTGCTCTGGGACAAGGCGGGCGAGCGGATCATGGCCGAGGCGGCGCTGCGGGCCGCCCAGCTGCCCGGCGCCCAGCCCATCCACCTGTACAAGAACAACACCGACAACAAGGGCGCGTCCTACGGCACGCACGAGAACTACCTGATGAAACGGGAGACCCCGTTCTCGGACATCGTGCGGCACCTGACGCCCTTCTTCGTGTCCCGGCAGGTGGTGACCGGGGCCGGCCGGGTCGGCATCGGCCAGGACGGCCGCGAGGACGGCTTCCAGCTCAGCCAGCGGGCGGACTACTTCGAGGTCGAGGTGGGCCTGGAGACCACCCTCAAGCGCCCCATCATCAACACCCGCGACGAGCCCCACTCGGACGCCGAGAAGTACCGCAGGCTGCATGTGATCATCGGGGACGCCAACCTCTCCGAGATCTCCACGTACCTCAAGCTCGGCACGACCGCGCTGGTGCTGTCCATGATCGAGGACGGCTTCATCAAGGTCGACCTGGCCGTCGACCAGCCGGTGCGCACCCTGCACGAGGTCTCCCACGACCCCACGCTGCAGCACCTGATCACGCTGCGTAACGGCCGCACCCTGACCGCGGTGCAGCTCCAGATGGAGTACTTCGAGCTGGCCCGCAAGTACACCGAGGAGCGGTACGGCGCCGACGCCGACCCGCAGACCAGGGACGTGCTGGCCCGCTGGGAGGACGTGCTCAACCGGCTGGAGAACGACCCGATGAGCCTGTCCGGCGAGCTGGACTGGGTCGCCAAGCGGGAGGTGCTGGAGGGCTACCGCCGCCGGGACGGCCTGGGCTGGGACGCCGCCCGGCTGCACCTGGTGGACCTGCAGTATGCCGACGTGCGCCCCGACAAGGGCCTGTACAACCGTCTGGTGGCCCGCGGGCGCATCCAGCGCCTCCTGGACGAGGAGGACGTCCTGCGGGCCGCCCAGCAGCCCCCGGAGGACACCAGGGCCTACTTCCGCGGCCGCTGCCTGGAGCAGTACGCGGACGACGTGGCCGCCGCCTCCTGGGACTCGGTCATCTTCGACCTGCCCGGCCGTGACTCGCTGCAGCGGGTCCCCACCCTGGAGCCGCTGCGCGGTACCCGCAACCACGTCAAGGAGCTGCTCGACCGCTGCCGCACCGCCGAGGAGCTGGTCCGGATCCTGTCCGGGGGCTGACCGGCGGCTGAAACGGTCCCGAATCGGGAAACAACCCAGTGGCAGTCGTACGTTGAGGTAATCGAGCGCCGATGTCGGACGGTGCTTGTAGGGTCTGATCTTGTACCGCGGACACACCGAGGACATGACTCATGTACGGCAGGTAACCGAGCGCACGAGACGAGCGGGGTGAGGGACATGGCCACGAAGGACACCGACGGCGGACAGCAGAAGGCGACGCGTTCCACCGATGAGGTAGACGAGGTCGAGCAGGACGCCCAGGCGGCCGGCGACCTCAAGGAACGCCACGAGAAGCTCTCGGACGACGTGGACTCCGTCCTCGACGAGATCGACGACGTCCTCGAGGAGAACGCCGAGGATTTCGTGCGGTCGTTCGTCCAGAAGGGCGGCGAGTAGCCGCTCACCCCTCCATCCGCCCCGCGCCTCACGGACCGCGGGGCGGATGGATTTCCGGGCCGCGGGTAGGGTCCGTACCGACTCCCAAGATCGTGTGGAAGGAATCGCGTGGAAGCCAACCCTCGCAGCACCACCGGGCGTCTGCCGGCCGCCTTCCTGACGCCCGGCTCGTCCTCGTTCCTCGACTTCCTGGGCGATCACGCGCCCGACCTGCTGCCGGGGAACCGCACCCTGCCGCCCCTGAAGGGCGCGGTGGAACTCCCGCACGGTACGACCATCGTCGCCGCCACCTTCGCGGGCGGCGTCGTCCTGGCCGGTGACCGCCGCGCCACCATGGGCAACATCATCGCCCAGCGCGACATCGAGAAGGTCTTCCCGGCCGACGAGTACTCCGCGGTGGGCATCGCCGGCACCGCCGGCCTCGCGGTGGAGATGGTCAAGCTGTTCCAGCTGGAGCTGGAGCACTACGAGAAGATCGAAGGGGCGACGCTCTCCCTGGAGGGCAAGGCCAACCGGCTGTCCACGATGATCCGCGGCAACCTCGGCATGGCCCTGCAGGGCCTGGCCGTCGTGCCGCTGTTCGCCGGCTACGACACCGAGCGCGACAAGGGCCGGATCTTCTCCTACGACGTGACCGGCGGCCGGACCGAGGAGTCCGGCTTCGCGGCCACCGGTTCGGGCTCCGTCTACGCGCGCGGCGCCCTGAAGAAGCTCTACCGGCACGACCTCGCCGAGGGCGAGATGGTCACCGCCGTGGTCCAGGCGCTCTACGACGCCGCGGACGACGACTCGGCCACCGGCGGCCCCGACCTGACCCGGAAGATCTTCCCGATCGTCACGGTGATCACCGAGGACGGCTTCCGCAGGCTCAGCGGGACCGAGGTCGCCGACATCGCCCGCGCGGTGCTCGACGAGCGCATGCAGCGGCCCGACGGCCCCCAGGCGCAGGTGCTGTGACGTCCCGCCAGCCGTCAGCCCGCCGCGGCCACGCACCGCACCTCCCGTCTCCCTCAGCGCCGACAGCAGAAAGGCACGGTTAGCCGGTGTCCACGCCCTTTTACGTTTCGCCTCAGCAGGCCATGGCCGACCGCGCCGAGTACGCCCGCAAGGGCATCGCGCGCGGCCGCAGCGTCGTCGTCCTGCAGTACGCGGACGGCATCGTCTTCGTCGCCGAGAACCCCTCCCGTGCGCTGCACAAGGTCAGCGAGATCTACGACCGGATCGCGTTCGCCGCGGTCGGCAAGTACAACGAGTTCGAGAACCTGCGGATCGGCGGCGTCCGGTACGCCGACCTGCGCGGCTTCACCTATGACCGCGAGGACGTCACCGCCCGCGGCCTGGCCAACGTCTACGCCCAGACCCTGGGCACCATCTTCTCCAGCGTCGGGGAGAAGCCGTACGAGGTGGAGCTGATCGTCGCCGAGGTGGGGGCCGCCCCCGAGGACGACCAGATCTACCGGCTGCCGCACGACGGCTCCATCGTCGACGAGCACGGCGCGGTCGCCGTCGGCGGCAACTCCGACCAGATCGGCAGCTACCTGGACCAGCGGCACCGGGACGGCATGACGCTGGCCGAGGCGCTGGCGCTGGCCGTGGAGTCCCTGGCCCGGGACAGCAACGGCAACAGCGACCGGCAGCTGACCGCCGAGCAGCTCGAGGTCGCGGTCCTGGACCGGACCCGGCCGCAGCAGCGGAAGTTCAAGCGCGTCCTGGGCCGCCAGCTGGCCCGCCTGCTGGAGTCGGACGCGGACGCCCCCGCCAGCAAGGCGAAGGGCGACACCGAGAACGCCGACGACGCCGACGACACGGACGTCCTGGACGACATGGACGACGTGCTGGACACGACGGACGACGGGGACGAGGACGAGTAGTCCCCGGGTCCCGGGCTCCGCGCCCCTGAAGGGGCTGCTCCGGCGAGCAGCCTCCTTCAGGGGCGCGGGCGTGCCGGGGGAGCGGTGCTGCCGCGGACGACCAGCTCCACGGGCAGTTCTGAGGGGCTCGGCGCCCCGCCGTCCAGCAGGGTCAGCAGGGCCCGCATGCCCTCCGCGCCGACCTCCTCGGCGGGCAGCCGCACCGAGGTGAGTTCCGGGTCCACCGCGACGGCCAGCGACAGGTCGTCGAAGCCGGTCACCGACAGGTCGTCCGGGACGCGCAGTCCCAGGCCGCGCGCCGCCTTGCAGGCGCCGGCGGCGAGCACGTCGCCGTCGCACAGCAGCGCGGTGGGCCGCGGGCCCGTACCGCTCAGCGCCCGCTCGGCCGCGGCCCGGGCCGCGGCGATGTCCAGCGCGCAGTGCTCGGTGGCCAGCACCGCCCCGGGCACGGCTGCCAGCTCCGCGGCCACCGCCTCGCCCCTGACCCGGAAGGTCCAGGTGTCGACGTCCGCGGCCAGGTGCGTGATCCGCCGGTGGCCCAGCGCGAGCAGGTGCCGGGTCACCTGGCGGAAGCCGTCCGCGACCGCCAGGTTGACGGTCGGCGGCTCCCCGGGGGCCGCCGGGTCGCTGTCGAGCATCACCAGGGGCAGGCCGCCGTCCCGCCCGCCGTCGCCGATGCCGGCCAGCGCGTCGGCGGCCATGGAGGAGGCGATGACGCCGTCGATCGCGGCGCGCGCCGAGCCGAACGGGTCGCGGGCCGGCCCGATGCCCTCGGGCGAGGGGTAGAGCACCACCCCGAAGCCGCGTTCCGCGGCCACCCGGGCCGCGCCGGCGTAGACCCGGGCGAAGTATTCGTGGGTGAGCGCCGGGACCACCAGCAGCGCCGTCCTGGTCCGGCCCAGACGCAGGCTGCGCGCCGCGAGGTTGGGGCGGTAGCCCAGCTCGTCCGCGGTGGCCCGCACGGTCCGCGCGGTGGGCTCCGAGACGCGCCCGCGCCACTTGCCGCCGAGGACCAGCGACACCGTCGCCTGGGACACCCCGGCCGCCCGCGCCACATCGCGCGACGTGGGCCGCGCCGCGCCGCTCACACCGCCTCCGCGGCGGCTCCGACGGCACCCCGCTCGTGCACGCTCCCCGCCTCCCGCTCCGCGCCCCGCGCTGCCTGCCGGACGGCCCGGAGCAGGTGTCCGGCACGGCCGCCGCGCACCCGTAGCCGCACCTTCTGCCCCGCCCTGTCCCGGCCCCTCGGCTCTCCCGGCCCGCCGGCCGGAAGAGGCCCGCAGGTGGACCTGCGGGCTGCGGCCATGGTACGTATGACGCCACGACGTTATACGTAACACGTGCCCGGCGGGGACCGGACGGCGAACAGCGGAGGGGACATGGCGAGCGGGTACGGGGATCTGCTGCGCGCGCCGTACGCGGCGCGGCTGCTCGGGGGCACCCTGCTGGGCCGGCTGCCCAACGCGATGGCCGCGCTGGCCATCGTGCTCTTCCTGCGCTCCCAGCACGCCGGCTACGGCCTGGCCGGCACCCTGTCGGCGCTGTACGGCCTGGCCGTCGCGGTCGGCCAGCCGCTGCTGGGCCGGGCCGTCGACAAGCGCGGGCAGCCGCGGGTGATGACCGCCGCCGCGCTGCTGTCCGCCGCCGGCTTCGCCCTGCTGGCCGTCACCGGCCCCTCACCGCTGCCGCTGGCAATCCTCGCGGTCGTCCTGGCCGGAGTGGCCACGCCGCCCCTGGAAGGCGGTCTGCGGGCACTGTGGCCGGCCGTGCTGGGGGAGGGCGACCGGGTGCAGAAGGCGTACGCGCTGGACGCCGCCGCCCAGGAGGTGATGTTCTCGCTCGGCCCGCTGCTGGTGACCGTCGTGATCGCGGCCGCCTCGCAGGCCGCCGCGGTCGTGCTGACCGGCCTGCTCGGCGTGGCCGGAACCCTGGTGGTGGTCACCGCCCGGCCGTCCCGCGAATGGCGGGCCGAGGAGCGCGCGCCGCACTGGCTCGGCGCGCTGCGCTCCCGGGGGCTGGGGGTGCTGCTCGGCGCCTGCCTCTTCGTCGGCATCGCGCTGGGCGCCGTCTCGCTGGCCGCCGTCGCCTACGGCGACGCGCACGGCGGCGGGCCCGTCGCCGCCTACGTGCTGGCCGCCAACGGGGCCGGCGCGCTGGCCGGCGGCCTCGGCTACGGCGCCCGCACGTGGTCCGGAGTCCCCGAACGGCGGCTGCGCGTCCTGTCGATCGGACTCGCGCTGTGCTACCCGCCGCTGGTGCTGGTGCCAGGACCGGCGGCGATGCTGCCGCTGGCGGCCCTGGCCGGCCTGTTCCTGGCGCCCGCGCTCGCCTGCGCGTTCCTGGTGGTGGACCGGCACGCACCGGCCGGCACGGTCACCGAGGCGTTCTCCTGGGTGGTGACCGCCATCGGTGTGGGCGCGTCGCTCGGCACCGCGGCCGCCGGGGCGGCCGCCCAGCACGCGGGCGCCGCCGCGGCCTTCGGCGTGGCGGCGGGCGGCGGCGTGGTGGCCATGCTGGTACTGCTGTGTACCGGGCGAATCCTGACGGATCCAAACCTGGGATCCGGTACAGAAAAAGATCGAAACCGTGTGGTCGAACCCCGTTTCAGTACCACGCATCAGGCGTAATGTTCAGACATGGACCGCCGCATTTTCGGGCTGGAGAACGAGTACGGCGTCACATGCACGTTCAGGGGACAGCGGCGTCTGTCCCCTGACGAGGTGGCGCGGTACCTCTTCCGCCGTGTCGTGTCATGGGGCCGCAGCAGCAACGTCTTCCTGCGCAATGGGGCCCGCCTCTACCTCGACGTGGGCTCGCACCCGGAGTACGCCACTCCCGAGTGCGACAACGTCACCGAACTCGTCACGCACGACAAGGCCGGGGAACGCATCCTCGAAGGCCTTCTGGTGGACGCCGAACGGCGGCTGCACGAAGAAGGCATCGCGGGCGACGTCTACCTGTTCAAGAACAACACCGACTCCGCGGGCAACTCGTACGGATGCCACGAGAATTACCTCGTGGCCCGGCACGGGGAATTCTCCCGGCTGGCCGACATCCTCATTCCCTTCCTCGTCACCCGGCAACTGCTGTGCGGTGCGGGCAAGGTCCTGCAGACCCCGCGCGGCGCCGTCTACTGCGTGAGCCAGCGGGCCGAGCACATCTGGGAGGGCGTCAGCTCCGCCACCACCCGGTCCCGGCCGATCATCAACACCCGCGACGAGCCGCACGCCGACGCCGAGCGCTACCGCCGGCTGCACGTCATCGTCGGCGACTCCAACATGTCCGAGACCACCATGCTGCTCAAGGTCGGCGCCACCGACCTGGTGCTGCGGATGATCGAGGCCGGCACCGTGATGCGCGACCTCACCCTGGAGAACCCGATCCGGGCCATCCGCGAGGTCAGCCACGACATCACCGGGCGGCGCAAGGTACGGCTGGCCTCCGGCCGCGAGGCGTCCGCCCTGGAGATCCAGGAGGAGTACTACTCCAAGGCCGTGGAGTTCTGCGAGCGGCGCGGCATCCGCAACGGGGTCGTCGAGCAGGTGCTGGAGCTGTGGGGCCGCACCCTGGACGCCATCGGCAGCGGCGACCTGGGGAAGATCGGCACCGAGATCGACTGGGTGATGAAGTACCAGCTCATCGAGCGCTACCGCAGCCGCGACAACATCACCATGTCGCACCCGCGGGTCGCCCAGATCGACCTCGCCTACCACGACATCCACCGCCGCCGCGGGCTGTACTACCTGCTGGAGCGCAAGGGCCAGGCCAAGCGGGTCTGCAGCGACCTGAAGATCTTCGAGGCCAAGTCGGTGCCGCCGCAGACCACCCGCGCCCGGCTGCGCGGCGACTTCATCCGGCGCGCCCAGGAGCAGCGCCGCGACTTCACCGTCGACTGGGTGCACCTGAAGCTCAACGACCAGGCACAGCGCACGGTGCTGTGCAAGGACCCGTTCCGTTCGGTGGACGACCGGGTGGAGAAGCTGATCGCCGGGATGTGACGGGCCCGGAGGACGGCACACCGTAGGGTGTGGGGCGGCATCGCAGACCCGACCGCCAGCCCCACACCCGACGACCCCATATGAGGAACCCCGTGCGCCGACGCTCCGTACTGCTCGCCGTGCCCGCGCTCATGCTCACCGCCGCAGGCTGCGGCAGTGACGACAAGAAGAGCGACTCGGCCTCGTCATCCTCCCCGTCAGCCTCGGCCACCCCGTCCGCCACGCCCAAGCCCAGCATCGTCAGCGGGCCGGTCCCGGACATCACCGCGGGCACCAAGTTCGGCGAGAAGCCCACCGTGGCCAAGGGCACCGTCACTCCTTCGAAGGATCTCGCCGTGAAGACGGTCATCCAGGGTGACGGCCCGGTCATCGCGGCCGGCGACTACATCGAGGTGAACTACCTCGGCCAGATCTGGGACACCGCCAAGGTCTTCGACACCTCCTGGGGCCGCGGCCCGTACACCAACGTCATCGGCCAGGGGAAGGTCATCCCGGGCTGGGACCAGGGCCTGGTCGGCCAGAAGGTGAAGAGCCGGGTCGAGCTGGCCATCCCGCCGTCCCTCGGCTACGGCACCTCCGGCAACGCGCAGGCCGGCATCAAGGGCACCGACACCCTGGTGTTCGTGGTGGACGTGCTGAACCGCTACAACATCAAGAGCTCCGCGAACGGCAAGGCCGTCCCGCAGACCGACGCCAACCTGCCCAAGGTCGGCACCAACACCGACGGCGCCGCCCCCTCGGTCACCGTGCCCAAGGTCAAGGCCCCCACCAAGCTCGTCTCCAGCTACGTGCTGGAGGGCGACGGCGCCGCGGTCAAGGCCACCGACACCCTGCTGCTCCAGTACAAGGGCGTCCTGTGGGACGGCGGCAAGGAGTTCGACTCCACCTACAAGAACGGCCAGCTGGCCGCCTTCCCGCTCGCGCAGCTGATCAAGGGCTGGCAGGAGGGCCTGGCCGGCAAGAAGGTCGGCAGCCGCGTGATGCTGGTGACCCCGCCGGACCTCGCCTACGGCAGCCAGGCCCAGGGCGGTATCCCCGCCAACTCCACGCTGGTGTTCACCTTGGACATCCTCGCGATTCTGTAAGACTGTGCAGGTTGCCCGCACCAGCACAAGGAGCATCACGTGAGCATCGAGAAGCCCGAGATCGACTTCCCGGGCGGCGAGCCGCCGGCCGACCTGGAGATCAAGGACCTCTGGGAGGGTGACGGCCCGGTCGCCAAGGCCGGGGACACCGTCTCCGTGCACTACGTCGGCGTGGCCTTCTCCACCGGCGAGGAGTTCGACGCGAGCTGGAACCGCGGCGCCCCGCTGAAGTTCCAGCTGGGCGTCGGCCAGGTCATCGCCGGCTGGGACCGGGGCGTGCAGGGCATGAAGGTCGGCGGCCGCCGGCAGCTGACCATCCCCGCCCACCTCGCCTACGGTGACCGGGGCGCCGGGAACGCGATCAAGCCCGGCGAGACGCTGATCTTCGTCTGCGACCTGGTCGCCGTCTGAGGTCCACCCGTCCTTGCACTCCAGGGGCCCCGGCCGCAAGGCCGGGGCCCTCGGGTTTTGGGTCCGGCGCCGGGAGCGGTACGGTCTGCGAGCGAGGGCGGAAGAAGGGTGCGGGATGGCGATCGCCAAGGCCGAGCGGCTGATGAACCTGGCCCTGTGCCTGATGAACACCCGGCGTCCGGTCAGCAAGCGCGAGCTGCGCGCCTCCATCGAGGCGTACCACGAGGTCACCTCGGACGACGCCTTCAACCGGATGTTCGAGCGCGACAAGGACGACCTGCGCGAACTCGGACTGGTCATCGACACGGTCGAGAGCCTCGACGGCGAGTTCGGCTACCTCGCCCGCAGCGACCGCAACCGGCTGCCGGACATCGCGCTGGACCCCGAGGAGGCCGCCGCGCTGAGCCTGGCCGCCAAGGTCTGGCAGCAGGCCAGGCTGGCCGAGGCGGCCAGCGGCGCGCTCCAGAAGCTCCGGGCGGCCGGCGTGCCGTACGAGGACGCCAGCAGCGCGCTGGAACCGCGTATCCCCGCCCCGGAGCCGGCCTTCGAGGCGCTGATGGTCGCCACCCGCGAGCGCCGGACGGTGGCCTTCGACTACCGCAAGGCCAACGCCGTGCGGCCGGAGCCCCGGCTGGTCGAGCCGTGGGCCCTGGAGTGCTGGCGCGGCCACTGGTACCTCGCCGGCTACGACCGCGACCGCGCCGACGTGCGGGTCTTCCGGCTGTCGCGGATCAGCGGCAAGGTCCGGTCCCGTGGTGCCGCCACCGCCGAGGTCCCCGACCACGTCGACGTCCGCGACGCCGTCGCCCGCTGGGCCGGCGAGGGCGCCACCGCGGCGACCGCCCGCATCCGGCTGCGCCACGACAGCGGCTACCCGCTGCGGGCCCGCGCCCTGAGCACCGCCACCGTCGACGCGGACTGGGACGAGCTGGAGATCCCGTACGGCCACGGGCTGGACGCCTGGCTCGCCGAGTTCGGGCCGGACGTCGTGGTGGTCGCGCCGGACGAGCTGCGCGCCGAGGTCGTGGACCGGCTGCGCGCGGTGGCGAAGGGCTGAGGGAAGCAGAGGGAAGGGGGACGGGGCGGATGAGCAACGCGATCGACCAGACGCGGCGGATGCTGTCGCTGGTCACATATCTGCGCGAGCGGCCCGGCGCGCGGGTCAGCGAGGTGGCGCGCGCCTTCGGGGTGACCGAGGCCGAGCTGATCGGCGACCTCAACGTGCTGCCGCTGTGCGGCACCAGCTTCCGCGGCGGCGACCTGCTGGACATCGACACCGACGGCGAGCGCATCTGGTGGCACAACCCGGGCACCGCCGACGACGTCGCCCAGCCGCTGCGGCTGGCCGCCGACGAGGCCACCGCGCTGCTGGTGGCCGCCCGCGCGGTCGCCAACCTGCCGGGGCTGCGGGACAGCGACCGGCAGGCGCTGCTGCGGGCCGGCACCAAGCTGGAGGCGGCCGCGGGCGAGGCCGCCGGGGCCAGCGCCCACCTGTCGGTCACCTTCGAGTCCGAGGGCAGCGTCTTCGCCACCGTGGACCGGGCCATCACCGAGCGGCGCCGGCTGTGGATGCGCTACTACTCGCCGGCCCGCGACGCCCTCACCGAGCGCGAGGTCGACCCGATCCGGCTGTTCGCCGTCGGCCACACCTACGTCGAGGGCTGGTGCCGGCTCTCCGAGGACCGCAGGACCTTCCGGCTCGACCGGGTCGCCGAGATCCGGCTGCTCGACGAGCCGTCGGACCCGCCGCGGGTGGAGCCGCGCGACCTGTCCCAGGGCCTGGTCCAGCCGGCCGGCGACGACCCCGAGGTCGTCATCGAGGTGGGGCCCGGCGGGCGCTGGGTCGCCGAGTACTACCCGCACGACAGCGCGGAGGAGCTGCCCGACGGCGGCATGCGGATCACCCTGCGCACCCCTGACCCGGGCTCGCTGCGCCGGCTGGCGCTGCGGCTCGGCCGCGACGGGCGGATCGTGGCGCCGCCGGCGCTGGCCGACGGTGCGCGGGACGCCGCGGTGCAGGCCCTGGCCGCGTACGGGGAGTGAGGGACCGCCCGTGACGGCCGCTGCCGCCTGCCCATCCCCCGCCGCCGGCCCGGTCGTCTTCCGGGCCGGCTGCCCGCACTGCCGGTCCAGCTTCGAACTGGCCGCGGCCGACCTGCGGCTGGCGATCGGCGCCTCGGCCCGCACCACCTTCTACAGCTTCACCTGCCCCGAGTGCGGGGAGGCGGTCCGCAAGCCGGCCGGCGAGCGGATCGTCGAGCTCCTCACCGGCGGCGGCGTCCGCACCATGCGGCTCCACGGCTGACGGGCGTACAGGGGGAGGGCGTTCCGGCGCCCGTCCGTCCGGCACGCCGCGTCCGCCGGACGGCGCGCGCCCGCCCGGCTGACCGGCACGCCGCCGCGGGGGCGGGCGGCGGCGGACCCGGTGACCGGTAGGCTCGCGGCCCATGTGGTGGCTCTTCGCAGTTGTCGGACTGTCGACCGCGGGACTGCTGGTACTGGGCGTCCTGGCGGTCCGCGTGCACCTGGCCGTGCAGGACCTGGCCCGGCAGGTGGCGGAGAGCAGCCGCGCGCTGACCGCCGCCGGCGACCGCCTTCAGCGGGCCGCGGACCGGCTCGGCAGCCGGGCCGGGGAGGTCTCCCGGAACTGAGATCCGGGGTGCGGAGCGGCCCGCGGAACGGGGGAGCAAGAAGATCTCCCGGCCTCGGGCCCTGCCCCCTCGCGGCACGGGAGGGTAACCTGGCCCCACGGTCCGCACGGAGCGCGGCTCGGGCCGGACCGGCGTACTCCGGGAGCTTTCCCGCAGTTCACCGGTGCACGCTACGATCTCAGCCAGTGCTCGGTGTTTCGGACAGGTGTCCGGCGCCGGCGCGACCAGCAGTCGCAAGGACACGCCGCCCCGGTGAGAAGGTAGACCTTTTATGCTCGGCAATCTCAAGCCCCTGGAGATCGTCCTCATCCTTCTCGTGATCGTCGTGCTCTTCGGCGCCAAGAAGCTGCCCGACGTCGCCAGGTCCCTCGGCAAGTCGGCCCGCATCCTCAAGAGCGAGGCCAAGGCGATGAAGAACGACGGTGGGGGCTCCGCCGACACCGCCGCCACCCCGCAGGAGACGACCGCGAAGCGGACCATCCAGGCCGCGCCCGGTGACTCCGCCAGCGCCCGCCCGGTCGCTGAGCCGGACCGCACGACGCAGGGCTGAGCCCGGCCCGACCGCCGGGACCGGACGGCGACACCCGCCCGGCCCCCAGGTGATGGACGAAGCCGACACGCGCTGACGGCTGCCGCACGAGACGAGGACGTGGGTGCTCAAGACTGCCCGCAAGCAGGAGAAGGACCCCGAGGGGCGGATGCCCCTCGCCGACCACCTGCGTGAACTGCGCAACCGGCTGTTCAAGTCGGTGCTGGCGATCATCGTCGTCACGATCGTGGCGGCGTTCTTCTACAAGCACATCATCGAGCTGCTGCAGCAGCGCATCCCGGGCAACGTCCGCTGTGTGAACGGCGCCACGCACCAGCACGACAGCGCGCCCTGCGCGCAGATGACCGTCAACGGCCTGCTCGGTGGTTTCTCCATCGCGCTGAAGGTCTCGCTGATGGCCGGCATCGTCGTGTCCTCGCCGGTGTGGCTGTACCAGCTGTGGGCGTTCCTCGCGCCCGGCCTGCACCGCAACGAGAAGCGCTACACCATGGGCTTCGTCAGCGCCGGTGTCCCGCTGTTCCTGGCCGGCGGTGCGCTGGCGTACGAGATCCTGCCGCAGACCGCCCGGATCATGATCGGCTTCGTGCCGAACGACACCACCAACCTGCTGGCCCTGGACGACTTCCTGGACCTGGTGGTCCGGATGATCGTCGTCTTCGGCCTCGCCTTCGAGCTCCCACTGGTGCTGGTGCTGCTCAACTTCACCGGTGTGGTCACCGGCCGCCGGATGCTCGGCTGGTGGCGCGGCATGGTCATCGGGATCACCGTGTTCGCCGCGGTCGCCACCCCCACCGGCGACCCGCTGACGATGTGCCTGCTGGCCGCGCCGATCGTGGCGCTGTACTTCATGGCGATGGGCATCTGCTTCTTCAACGACTCCCGCCGGGCCCGCCGCCGTGCCGCCGACCCGGACTTCGGTCTCGACCCGGACGAGGCGTCGAGCCTCCACCACATCCCGGAGCAGATCCAGTCCGAGCCGTTCGACGACGACGAGGACGGCAGCAGCCGCCGCGGCGGCGACGGCTACGACGACGCCACCTGATCCAGCGCCGGGCGGCCGGACCGCGGCGGAACCGCCGCCGCCCGGCCGTTCCCGGTCCGGAAGCCGGTGATCGGGCCCGCCGAGGACTCCTCGGCGGGCCCGATCCGGGATAGTGTCCGCCCGTGACCAGCGAGATCACCCTCTTCGTCAATCCCCGCGCGGGGCGCGGCCGCGGTGCGCAGGCCGCCCGCCCCGCCGCCCAGGCCCTGCGCGACGCCGGATACGCCGTGCACACCGTCGTCGGCGAGGACGCGGCGGACGCCCTGGACCGGGCCAAGAAGGCCGTCGACGGCGGCACCGGCGCCCTGGTGGCGGTCGGCGGCGACGGGATGGTGTCGCTGGCCCTCCAGGCGGTCGCCGGGACCGGCACCCCGCTGGGCGTGGTCGCCGCCGGCACCGGCAACGACTTCGCCCGGGTCGCCGGCCTCCCGGTGCGGGCCCCCGCCGCGGCCGGCGCCGTGATCGCCGAGGCGCTGCGGGCCGGACGCACCCGGGACCTGGACCTCGGCCGGCTCGGCGACCGCTGGTTCGGCACCGTGCTCGCCTCCGGCTTCGACTCCCGCGTCAACGACCGCGGCAACCGCATGAAGTGGCCCACCGGCCGGTTCAAGTACGACCTGGCGATGCTCGCCGAACTGGCCGCGCTGCGCCCGATCCGCTACCGCGTGCAGTTCGACGACGCGCCCGAGCGGGAGATCGAGGCGACGCTGATAGCCGTCGGCAACGGTTCCTCCTACGGCGGCGGCATGCGGATCTGCGCCGACGCGGTGATGGACGACGGGCTGTTCGACGTGTGCGTCGTCGGGCCGTGCAGCCGCACCACGCTGCTCCGGGTCTTCCCGCGGGTCTACCGCGGCACCCACCCCGCCCACCCGGTGGTCACCGTGCACCGCGCCGCGCGGGTGCGGCTGGCCGCCGAGGGCGTCACCGGGTACGCCGACGGGGAGCCGGTCGGACCGCTGCCGCTGGTCGCCGAGACGGTGCCCGCGGCCGTCCGCCTGCTGAGCTGAGCAGATAAGATCACGCGCCCTGTCGGTGCCGCCGGGTAGGCTCGTGGACGAGATGACCGAAGAGATGTCGCCCGCCGAGCGCTTCGCGGCCAGCCGCCGCCGCGCCGCCGTGAACGCCACCGCGCTCGCCCGGTTCCGCGAGCTGTACGAGTTCGAGCTCGACCCTTTCCAGATAGAGGCATGCCAGGCGCTGGAGGGTGGCAGCGGCGTCCTGGTCGCCGCGCCCACCGGCTCCGGCAAGACCATCGTGGGGGAGTTCGCCGTCCACCTCGCGCTTGCCGAAGGCCGCAAGTGCTTCTACACCACACCCATCAAGGCCCTGTCGAACCAGAAGTACAACGACCTCGCCAAGCGCTACGGCGCCGACAAGGTCGGCCTGCTCACCGGTGACAACAGCGTCAACGGCGACGCACCGGTGATCGTGATGACCACCGAGGTGCTGCGGAACATGCTCTACGCGGGCTCCGCCGCCCTCGACGGCCTGGGCTACGTGGTCATGGACGAGGTGCACTACCTCTCCGACCGCTTCCGCGGCGCCGTGTGGGAAGAGGTGATCATCCACCTCCCGCAGTCCGTGACGCTGGTGTCGCTCTCCGCGACCGTGTCCAACGCCGAGGAGTTCGGCGACTGGCTGGACACCGTCCGCGGCGACACCGAGGTGATCGTCTCCGAGCACCGGCCGGTCCCGCTGTGGCAGCACGTGCTGGCCGGACGGCGGATGTACGACCTGTTCGAGGAGAAGTCCGGGCCCGGCGGCAACCGGGGCCGCCGCGAGGTCAACGCCGACCTCGAACGGCTGGCCCGGATGGAGAACCAGCGGCCGTTCACCCGGGGCGGCCGCCGCGGCCGCGAGGCCGACCGGGAACGCGAGCGCCGCGCCCGCAGCCGGGTGTGGACGCCCAGCAGGGCCGAGGTCATCGACCGGCTCGACGCCGAGGGCCTGCTGCCCGCGATCACCTTCATCTTCAGCCGGGCCGGCTGCGAGGCCGCCGTCCAGCAGTGCCTGCACGCGGGCCTGCGGCTCAACAACGACGAGGCCCGCGCCCGGGTGCGCGCCCTGGTCGAGGAGCGCACCCGCGCCATCCCCGACGAGGACCTGCACGTCCTGGGCTACTTCGAGTTCCTGGAGGGCGTGGAGCGCGGCGTCGCCGCCCACCACGCCGGCATGCTGCCGACGTTCAAGGAGATCGTCGAGGAGCTGTTCACCAAGGGACTGGTCAAGGCGGTCTTCGCCACCGAGACGCTGGCGCTGGGCATCAACATGCCCGCCCGGTCGGTCGTGTTGGAGAAGCTCGTCAAGTGGAACGGCGAGATGCACGCCGACATCACCCCCGGCGAGTACACCCAGCTCACCGGGCGGGCCGGGCGCCGCGGCATCGACGTCGAGGGCCACGCGGTGGTGCTGTGGCAGCGCGGCTTCGACCCGGCGGCCGTCGCCGGCCTGGCCGGAACCCGCACCTATCCGCTGCGGTCGTCCTTCAAGCCGTCGTACAACATGGCGGTCAACCTCGTCGGCCAGTTCGGGCGGCACCGCTCGCGCGAGCTGCTGGAGACCTCCTTCGCGCAGTTCCAGGCCGACCGCTCGGTGGTCGGCATCTCCAAGCAGGTGCAGCGCAACGAGGAGGGGCTGCAGGGCTACCGGGAGGCCATGACCTGCCACCTCGGTGACTTCCCCGCATACATGCAGCTGCGCCGCGAGTTGAAGGACCGTGAGGCCGAACTCGCCCGCGAGGGCGCCGTGCAGCGCCGCGCGGCGGCCTCGGACGCGCTGGAGAAGCTCAAGCCGGGCGACATCATCCACGTGCCCGCGGGCAAGTACGCGGGGCTCGCGCTGGTGCTGGAGCCGGGCATCCCCGGCCGGGCGACCGGCGGGCACCACCCGCGCGGCGGCGAGTTCCACGACGGGCCGCGGCCCCTGGTGCTCACCGCCGAGCGCCAGGTCAAGCGGCTCGCCCAGATCGACTTCCCGGTGCCGGTCGAGGCGCTGGACCGGATGCGCATCCCCAAGTCGTTCAACCCGCGCAGCCCGCAGTCCCGCCGGGACCTGGCGTCGGCGATGCGGTCGAAGGCCGGCACCGCCGGCTGGGCCGCCCCGTCCCGGCACCGCAAGCCGCGGTCCGCGGCGGCCGACGACACCGAGATCGCCCGGCTGCGCACCGAGATCCGCGCCCACCCCTGCCACGGCTGCGACGACCGCGAGGACCACGCCCGCTGGGCCGAGCGGTACCAGCGGCTGCGCCGCGACACCCAGGGCCTGGAACGCCGGATCGAGGGCCGCACCAACACCATCGCCCGCACCTTCGACCGGGTGTGCGCGGTCCTCGTCGAACTCGGCTACCTGGAGGGCGACGTGGTCACCCCCGAGGGACGCCGGCTGGCCCGGCTCTACGGCGAACTCGACCTGCTGGCCAGCGAGTGCCTGCGCGACGGCGTCTGGGACGCCCTCGGCCCGGCCGAACTCGCCGCCTGCGCCTCGGCGCTGGTGTACGAGTCGCGGCAGTCCGACGACGCGGTCGCGCCCAAACTGCCGTCCGGCAACGCCCGTACGGCACTCGGCGAGATGGTGCGGATCTGGGGCCGGCTGGACGCCCTGGAGGAGGACCACCGGATCAACCAGACCGAGGGCGTGGGGCAGCGCGAGCCGGACCTGGGCTTCGCCTGGGCCGCCTACCGCTGGGCGTCGGGGCACACGTTGGACTCGGTGCTCTCCGACGCCGACATGCCCGCAGGCGACTTCGTGCGCTGGTGCAAGCAACTCATCGACGTCCTCGGCCAGATCGGCGACGCGGCGCCCGGCAACAGCCCGGTGCGGCGCAACGCCCGCAAGGCGGTGGACGGCCTGCTGCGCGGCGTGGTGGCGTACTCCTCCGTCGGCTGATCGCCGATGTGCTGACGGCCCGGTGCCCACCGGCCGCCGGCCGGCAGCGCGTCGGCGCTGCCGGCCGGG
>WRCZ01000033.1 GCA_009783685.1 Actinomycetes bacterium | reverse complement strand
CCGCTGTGTTGGTGGTCGGTCTTCCTGCTCGCCGGCTTCGCGGGGTGCCTCGTTCCTCGGCCCCCCACTGCGCCGGCTCGGGCGTCAGCCCTTAGCCCTCTTGTTCCGCCTCCACCTGGGCGTTCCACTCGCGCTTGGAGGCCTGCCAGCCGTCCTCGTCGGCGCCGCGGCGCCAGTAGCCGGAGATGGACATCCGGTCGCGGGGGACGCCGCGGTCCAGGCGCAGCAGGCGGCGCAGCTCCTTCACGAAGCCGGCCTCGCCGTGGACGAAGACGTGCACGTCGCCGGGCGGGAACTCCAGGGCCGTGACCGCCTCCACGAGCGCCGCGCCGACCGGGCGCGACCCCCGGTGCAGCCACACCACCTCCGCGTCCGCGGCGGTCGGCAGCTTCTGCTCCTCCTCCGGCCCGGCGACCTCGACGAACACCTTCGCCGGTGCGCCGGCCGGCAGTTGCTCGACCGCGGTGGCCAGCGCCGGAAGGGCGCTCTCGTCCCCGGCGAGCAGGTGCCAGTCGGCCTTGGGGTCGGGCGCGTAGCCGCCGCCGGGGCCCTGGAACCACAGGCTGTCGCCGGGCCGCGCCCGCGCCGCCCACGGACCGGCGAGGCCCTCGTCGCCGTGGTGGACGAAATCCAGCGTCATCTCGCGGGTGTCGGGGTCCCAGGCCCGCACGGTGTACGTCCGGGTCCGCGGCCACTGCTCCCGCGGCAGCGCGGCGCGCACCGCCTCCACGTCCAGCGGCTCGGGGTAGACCACGCCCTCGGGTGCGAACAGCAGCTTGACGTAGTGGTCGGTGTAGGTGCCGATGTCCAGGGCGGGGGCCGGGTCGACGACCAGCACCACCCGGATCATGTGCGGCGTCAGCCGTTCGGTGCGCGCCACCCGGGCGTGCTTGGGCTGCGGGGTCCTGCGCTGCGGTCGCTCCGCCATCGTGGCTGCCTCCAGGTCGTGGTTAGGCAAGCCTAACCCGATCGCCGGATCCGGCCTTGCCGGCGTGCCCGCGGGGCCCGCGGGCACCCCGCCGCGGCCCCTGCGGCGGCCCGGCCCGGGAGACCCTTCAGTTCTTGTACGCGGTGATTCCCCTTGACGTCCCTCGGGTGGCCTCGCTTCCATAAGTTGCGCATGGGAGCGCTCCCACCGCGCTCCGGACACATGTGCGCCCACCACGACATGAAGCATTCCATCCCCCCACCGAGAGGAATCGCGCCGTGGTCACGATGACGGGTCCGTCGGGCCCACCGAGACAACTCCGCCGGCTGCGGGTGATCCTGGCCGCGCTCTTCGCCGCGGTGGCACTCGCCGCCTTCGCCCTGTCCGGGCAGTCGCGCGCCTCCGCGGCGGCCGCCCCGGCCGCGGTCGCCGCGCCGGACGCCGGCACCGGTTACTGGCACACCAGCGGGCGGCAGATCCTGGACGCGGACAACCAGCCGGTCCGCATCGCGGGCGTCAACTGGTTCGGTTTCGAGACGTCCAACGACGTGGTCCACGGCCTCTGGTCGCGCGACTACAAGTCGATGATCGACCAGATGAAGTCGCTGGGGTACAACACCATCCGGCTGCCGTACAGCGACGACATCTTCAAGCCCGGCACGATGCCCAACAGCATCAACTTCTACAACATGAACACCGATCTGCAGGGGCTGACGTCCCTCCAGGTGATGGACAAGATCGTGGACTACGCGGGCTCGATCGGCCTGCGGGTGATCCTGGACCGGCACCGGCCGGACGCCGGCGGGCAGTCCGCCCTCTGGTACACCAGCTCGGTGCCGGAGTCGACCTGGATCACCAACCTCAAGGCGCTGGCCACCCGTTACCAGGGCAACACCGCCGTGGTCGGCATCGACCTGCACAACGAGCCGCACGACCCCGCCTGTTGGGGCTGCGGTGACACGACGATCGACTGGCGGCTGGCCGCCGAGCGGGCCGGCAACGCGATCCTCGGCGTCAACCCGAACCTGCTGATCTTCGTCGAGGGCATCCAGACCTTCAACGGCACCTCCGGCTGGTGGGGTGGCAACCTGATGGGCGCCGGCCAGTACCCGGTGGAGCTGAACGTGGCCAACCGCGTGGTGTACTCGGCGCACGACTACGCCACCAGCGTCGCGCAGCAGACCTGGTTCACCGACCCGAGCTTCCCGGCCAACATGCCCGGCATCTGGGACAAGTACTGGGGCTACCTGTTCAAGCAGAACATCGCCCCGGTGTGGGTCGGCGAGTTCGGCACCACGCTGCAGTCCACCACCGACCAGACCTGGCTCAAGGCGCTGGTGGACTACCTGCGGCCGACCGCGGGCAACGGCGGGGACAGCTTCAGCTGGACCTTCTGGTCGTGGAACCCGGACTCCGGTGACACCGGCGGCATCCTGAAGGACGACTGGCAGACCGTCGACACCGTCAAGGACGGCTATCTGGCCTCGATCAAGGCGCCCACCTTCGGCGGCACCGGCTCCACCGGCGGGACGTCCTCGGGCACCTCGTCCGGAACGTCGTCGGGAACGTCTACGGGCACCACGTCGGGCACCTCCAGCGGAACCACCTCGGGCACCTCCACCGGTACGTCCTCGGGGACGAGTTCGGGGACGAGTTCGGGCACGACTTCCGGTACGTCCTCCGGGTCCACCGGCGGCACCGGGGGCGGCGGCTGCACCGCGACCCTGAACATCGACAACCAGTGGGACGCCGGCTTCACCGCCACCGTCACGGTCACCGCGGGCAGCGCGGCGATCAACGGCTGGAAGGTCACCTGGACCTGGCCGGGCAGCCAGCAGGAGACCAGCGCCTGGAGCGCCACCGTCCAGCAGAGCGGCGCCGCGGTCACCGCGACCAACCTGAGCTACAACGGCGCGGTCGCCGCCGCGGGTTCGACCAGCTTCGGGTTCCAGGGCACGGCCTCGGGGGCGTTCACCGCCCCGGCGCTCACCTGCACCGCGTCCTGACCCGATCGACCCGCGTCCTCCCCGCACCACACCCGCTCCACCCGCACCACCGCCCGGCCGATGCCGGCGGGTCCCGCCCGGGACCCGCCGGCATCGGCGTGTGGACGCCCGTGCGCACCCTCTAGGCATACCGACCGGTCGGTACTACCCTCTGGCCAACTCGGGGCCCGCCGTACGCGTTCCGGCCGTGCCGCATGTGTTCCGGCTGCTCCGAGGCCACCCCACCGGTCGTCCTGCACCATCTGGAGGAGCCGTATGTCCGCCACTCCGACGTCCTTCGACGACGGCAGACCGGGGCCCTCGGCCCCGGCCGCCGGTGCCCGCACCGCACTGACCCGGCTGCTGCGCCGGGACCTGGCCGCCTATCCGGCCACCGGCCGCCGGCTGGCGTATCTGGCGATCGTGGTGGTCACCACCGTCGTGCTCTACTACATGCTCTACATCCAGTACGCGGTCGCGACGTCGATCATCACCCACTTCGGCATGACCTACCGCTACTTCGTGTGGGTGTCGGTGGTCGGCAACGCGGTGGGTGCCTTCGCCTCGCTGGCCGCCGGGCTCGCCGACCGCTGGGGCCGCGCCAACATGGTGGTCTACGGCCTGCTGGCCGCCTCGCTGCTGGTCTTCTTCGGGCTGCCCAACGCCGGCTCGAAGGCCACGTACCTCGTGCTGTTCGCGCTCGTCAGCTTCATCGAGGGCGTGGTGCTCGTGGCCACCCCGGCGCTGATCCGGGACTTCTCGCCGCAGCTCGGGCGGGCCACCGCCATGGGCGCCTGGACGATGGGCCCGGTCGTCGGCAGCCTCGTCGTCACCACGGTCACCAGCAACACGCTGGACAGCGCGAGTTGGCAGGACGAGCTGCGCTACTCGGCGATCGCCGGGTTCGCGGTCTTCGCGGTCGCCCTCTTCGCGCTGCGGGAGTTGTCGCCCGCGCTGCGCGACCAGATCATGGTGACGCTGCGGGACCGGGCGCTGGTGGAGGCGCGGGCCAAGGGCATCGACCCGGCGGCGGCCCGGCGCGGCGAGTGGCGGCAGATGCTCCGTCCGGACATCACCGGATCCGCCCTGGCCATCTCGATCTACCTGCTGCTGTACTTCGCCGCGGTCGGCAACTTCGTGGTCTTCTTCGCCACCACCTACGGCTACAGCGAGCAGCGGGCCAACGCCGTCGCCAACTGGTACTGGGCCGCGAACGCCGTCGCCCTGGTCGCCGTCGGCCTGCTCTCCGACCGGATCAGGGTGCGCAAGCCGTTCATGATCGTGGGCGCGGCCGGCTCGATCGCCGCCACCGCGGTCTTCGCCACCCGCGCCACCCACCCCGCGACCGGTTACTACACCTTCGCCTGGCTGTTCGTCGCCATCGGCGTGTTCAGCGGCGTCGCCTACGCGCCGTGGATGGCGAGCTTCACCGAGACCGTCGAGCGCCACAACCCGGCCGCCACCGCCACCGGCCTGGCGGTGTGGGGCTGGACGATCCGCGCGGTGGTCGCGATCTCCGCCGCGTTCATCCCGGTGCTGGTCACCTCGGTGACGCCGCTCGTCGACCACGGCGCGCAGGTCACCGCGGCCCAGCGGCAGGCGGCTCCGGCGCTCGCGATCATCGGCGCCCACCCGCAGACCTTCGCGGAACTCGGCAAGTACCCGGCAGGCAAGGTGCCGCCGGACGTCGCCGCGCGGGCCGTGCAGGAGGTGGGCGCGGCCGACCTGGCGGTGGTGCAGAAGGCGCAGCCGCAGCTCGACGTGCTCACCGCGTACGGCACCAAGGTGCAGAAGGCCGCCCACGACGGGCCCGGGCAGTGGCGCACCTGGTGGTGGATCTGCGTCGGCGGCCAGGTGCTGTTCCTGCCGTTCGTGTTCCTGATGACGGGACGCTGGAGCCCCAAGCGGGCCCGCGAGGACGCCGAGCGGCACCAGGAGGCCGTGGACCGGGAGCTGGCGGCCCTCGCGCAGGAGCGCGCCTGACGGCGGTCGCGGCCGGCCGCCCCATCGATCCGGCGGCCCTGCGCGGCGCCCCCGCGGCGGCCCGCCGCCGCAGGTGACGGGCCCTCGATCCGGCGGTCACGGCCCGGTGTTCGGGCCGTGACCGCCTGTGAGGTGCCCGATTCCCGGGTCTTGACCGGTACTTGACGACTACAGTCCCCGATCATGACCGAACGTCCGTTTGAGGCACTGGGGTTGAGCGCCGATGCGGATCGGGCCTACCCGCTGCTCATTGCCACGCGCGGGGTTGCCGCGGTGGAACTCGCCTTGAGCATGGGGGTGTCACCGGAGTGCGCCGAGTCCGCCTGCGGCGAGCTGGCCCGCCGCGGGCTGGTGCGGCGGTCCGGCGACGGCCTGTGGTACCCGCTGCCCCCGCAGTCGGAGTTCCTGCCCCTGGTGTCCCGCGCGCAGGAGCAGTTGCGCCGCGGTCGCGAACTGCTCGACCGGCTCGGCATGGAGTACCAGCGCGTCCACGAGGGGCGCAGGGCGGGGGAGATCGTCCAGGTGGTCGAGGGTGCGGCCGCCGCCAGGGAGCAGATCGAGGAACTGCACGCCGAAGTGCGCGAGGAGATGCTGGTGTTCGCCCGGGCCTCCAGGGCCGGGCCGGCCGTGGACAGCGCCCCCGCGATGCGGCACGGGGTGCGCAGCCGGGTGATCGTGGAGCGCGAAGTCCTCGACGCCGGGGGTGTGTTCGGCGCCGCGGCGCACCTGCGGGTCGCCGACCGGCTGCCGGTGCAGCTGGCCATCGCCGACCGCTCGCGGGCCCTGCTGCCACTGGCCGCCGACGACCCGGCGTCGGACCCGCTGCTGATGGTGGTGCGGCCCAGCGGCCTGCTGGACGCGCTCGTCACGCTCTTCGAGTCGGTGTGGGCGGCCGGCGTCCCGCTGGGCACCCCGCACAGCCCGCTGCGGCTGAGGATCCTCGGCATGCTCGTCGGCGGCAGCACCGACGCGGCGATGGCCCGCGCGCTCGGTGTGGCGGTGCGGACCGTGCAGCGCCACATCTCCGCGATGGAGCAGGCCGCGGGTGTGGACAACCGCATCCAGCTGGTGTGGCACGCCGCACGGCACGGCTGGCTGGACGGGCAGGAACCGGTTTCCGAATCGCCGTCCGGAAGCGGAGAGTTACCTACCGGTACTCAGGGTGGCGGAATGCCGACGTGACGCACGGTCGGGAAGTTGTCACGTTTCCGTCAAGGCATTCGGGATTCCGAAGGTGCATGTGGTGCACAGGTATACGCCAGCGGTTCGACTGAACCGAGCACACATGGCCCAAGGGAGACCCACCTTGCGCATACCCTCGCTCAGACGGCGCGCCGCCACCGCGGCAGCCCTCGCAGTGATCGCTCTCCAACTGCCGCTGGCAGTTGTGGCGCACGCAGCACCCAAGACGCAGGACGACCGGCCCGACGTGGTCCGGACCTGCGCCGATGCCAAACCGGGCTCGTTCTCCTGCTTCGCGATGCGACGCACCGACGTACCCGCCCTCCACGGAGTCCAGCCGGCGGCCACCACCCCCGCCGGCTTCGGCCCCGGTGACCTGCAGAGCGCGTACGCCCTGCCGGCGGACGGCGGAGCCGGGCAGACCATCGCGATCGTCGACGCCTACGACGACCCCAATGCGGAGGCCGACCTGGCCGTGTACCGGCAGCAGTTCGGGCTGCCGGCGTGCACCACGGCCAACGGCTGCTTCAGCAAGGTCAGCCAGCGCGGCGGCACCGACTACCCCAGTCCGGACTCGGGCTGGGCCGGTGAGATCTCGCTCGACGTCGACATGGTCTCGGCGGTCGCGCCCAACGCCCACATCCTGCTCGTCGAGGCCGACTCCGCGAACTTCGCGGACCTCGGCGCGGCGGTGGACCAGGCGGTCACGCTGGGCGCCAAGTACGTGTCCAACTCCTACGGGACGGGCTACAACAGCTCGCCCGGCAGCGGCGAGGACCCGTCGGAACTCACCGCGATGGACCCGTACTACAACCACCCGGGCGTCGCGGTCGTGGCGTCCTCCGGTGACAGCGACTACGGCGTCAGCTACCCGGCGGCGTCGCAGTACGTGACCTCCGTCGGCGGCACCGCGCTCACCCGCGACACCAGCACCAGCCGCGGCTGGAGCGAGTCGGTGTGGCACAACGCCTACGGCGGTCCCGGTTCCGGCTGCTCGCTGTACGAGCCGAAGCCGGCGTTCCAGACCGACACGGCCTGCGCCAAGCGGACCCTCACCGACGTCTCGGCCGTGGCCGACCCGGTGACCGGCGTCTCGGTCTACCAGACGTACGGCGGCAGCGGCTGGGCCGTGTACGGCGGCACCAGCGCCTCCTCGCCGATCATCGCGGGTGTGTACGCGTCGGCCGGCACCCCGGCCGCGGGCACGTACCCGAACGCCTACCCGTACGCGCAGCGCGGCGCGCTGAACGACGTGACCACGGGCAGCAACGGCACCTGCACCCCGGCCGTCCTGTGCACCGCGGGACCCGGCTACGACGGCCCGACCGGCCTGGGCACCCCCAACGGTCTGGCCGCGTTCCGCAGCGGGCCGCACGGCGTGATCAGCGGCACCGTCACCGACCACGCGACGGGCGCGGCGATCGCCGGCGCGACCGTCAAGGCCGGTGACTACAGCGCCACTTCGGACGCCACGGGCGCGTACAAGCTCGACATCCCGCCGGGCAGCTACGACGTCACGGCGAGCGCCTACGGCTACTCGTCGGCGACCGACAACGGTGTCGGGCTGGAGGACGGAGCCACCGTCACCGAGTCCTTCGCGCTGGACTCCGTGCCCCGCCAGACGGTGGTCGGCAAGGTCAGCGACGGCTCGGGCCACGGCTGGCCGCTGTACGCCAAGATCACCGCGGACGGCGTTCCCGGCGGACCGGTCTTCACCGACCCGGCCACCGGCGCCTACTCCCTGTCGCTGCCGCAGGGCGCGTCCTACACCCTGCACATCGCGTCCAACTACCCCGGCTACAAGACGGTCGACAAGACCGTGCAGGTCGGAGCGAGCGCGAGCACGGTGAACATCGCCGTGCCGGTCGACGCCGAGGCCGGCCAGGCCCCCGGCTACACCGTGCACCTGACCGGACCCACCGAGGCGTTCGGCACCACCGCCACCCCCGACGGCTGGAGCATCACCAACGCCGACGGCACCACGGGCGGCTGGACGTTCACCGACCCGGGCAACCGCGGCAACCGCACCGGTGGCAGCGGCGGGTTCGCCAACATCGACAGCGACAACATCGGGTCCGGCAAGCACCAGGACTCCACGCTCCAGACCCCGTCCTACGACCTGAGCAGCGCGGCCGACCCGATCCTGGGCTTCGACACCGACTACAAGTCGTTCTCCAACTCCACGGCCGACGTGGACGTCTCGGTGGACGGCGGCACCACCTGGACCAACCTGTGGGACAAGACCACCACCTCTGTCACCGGCCCGACGCACGTGAACCTGCCGCTGACGGACTACGCGGGCAAGAGCGACGTCCGGCTGCGCTTCCACTACACCGGCACCTGGGCGTACTGGTGGCAGCTCGACAACGTCTTCGTGGGCCAGCGCAGTTACGACCCGGTGCCCGGCGGCCTGATCGTCGGCAACGTCACCGACGCCAACACCAAGGACGGCGTCAACGGCGCCACGGTGACCAGCGACGACTCGCCCGCCGACCACACCACCTCGGTCGCCACCCCGGACGACCCGAACCTCGGTGACGGCTTCTACTGGACCTTCTCGCACCTGACCGGGAAGCACCCGGTGTCCGCCGCGGCCTCGCACTACACCACCGTGTCGGCCTCCGCGAACATCGCTCCCGACAGCGCGACCGCCCGCAACCTGAGCCTCAAGGCCGGGCAGTTGAAGGTCACGCCGGCCTCGATCGCCAAGACCGTCGCGTGGGGCAAGAACGCCACGCAGGCGGTGACCGTCAAGAACACCGGCACCGCGCCGGCCACCCTGACCCTGGGCGAGAACCCGGGCGGCGTCGTCATCCAGAAGCAGGGCGCCCCGCTCAACCTCGTCAAGGGCACCTACTCGCCGATGTCGCTGAAGGCGCAGGCCGACAAGGCCGGTGCCAAGCCCAACGCCAAGTCCGCGGCCCAGCCCGCCGACTCGGTCCAGGGCGCCGCGGGTGACGCCTGGCAGACGATCCCCGACCTGCCGGTGAGCACCGGTGACAACGCCGTGGCCACCTACCAGGGCACCGTCTACTCGGCGTACGGCTACACCGGTCTCAACGACACCAGCGACATGTACGCGTACAGCGCCGACAGCGGCGCCTGGACCAAGCTCGCCTCCGCCGCCGACACCCGCGAGGCCCCGGCCCACGGGATCATCAACGGCAAGTTCTACGCGGCGGGCGGTTGGGGTTCCTCCGGCAACCCCGACCCCAAGCTGGAGGTCTATGACATCGCCTCCAACACCTGGTCCACCGCCGCCAGCACGCCCAAGCCGTACGCCGGTTCGGGCAGCGCCGTCCTGGACGGCAAGCTGTACTCGGTCGGCGGCTGCACCGGCACCGCGTGCGGCACCACCGACGTCACCGCGTACGACCCGGCGACCGACTCGTGGGCGAGCCTCGCGGCCTACCCGCAGCCGGTCTCGTGGGAGTCCTGCGGCGGCATCGGCGGCAAGCTGTACTGCTCCGGCGGCACCACCGACGCCGGCAGCATCACCAAGGCCTACGTCTACGACCCCGCCGCCGACTCCTGGTCGCCGATCGCCGACCAGCCGACCGACGCCTGGGGTGCGTCCTACACCGCCGCCAACGGCGTGCTGCTCGTCAAGGGCGGCGCGATCAACGCCGGTGGCGCGCTGACCAACCAGACGTGGGCGTACCAGCCGAACGACAACAGCTGGACCGCGCTGCCGAACGCCAACTCCTCGCTCTACCGCGGCGGCGGCAGCGTCGGCTTCTACGCGGTCGGCGGCATGACCGGCAGCACGCCCAACAAGGCGTCCGAGGTGCTGCCCGGGTACGACCAGACGGAGTCCGCCGACGTCACCTGGCTGTCGGAGAGCGCCACCACGGTCACCGTGCAGCCGGGCGCCAGCACCACCGTGACGGTCACCGTGGACGCGTCGGTGCCCGAGATCACCCAGCCCGGCGACTACACCGCCTCGCTGGGCCTCGGCAGCGACACGCCGTACCGGCTCGCGCCCATCGGCGTCTCGATGACCGTCAAGCCGCCGGCCACCTGGGGCAAGATCACCGGCACGGTGACCGCGTCCGGCGGGGCACCGCTCGCCGCGGCGACCGTGCAGATCAACACCTGGGCGACGCACTACACGCTCAAGACGGGCAAGGACGGGTCGTACCAGCTGTGGCTGGACGTCCGTAACAACCCGCTGCAGCTCATCGTGGCCAAGGACGGCTACCAGCCGACCGTGACCACGGTGAAGATCGCGAAGGGAGCGACGACGACCCAGAACTTCACGCTGCTCAAGGACTGACCGCCGCTCGGGACCGGGCGCGGCCTCCGCGCCCGGTCCGCTCACTCCAGCCCGGTCATCCGTAGCGTGACGTTGAGCCGGCCACCGGTCAGCCCGGTGGCCGGCTCGCCCGTGCCCGGCAGCACCCGCGGCACCCCGTGGTGGGCGAACCGCGACGGGCCGCCGAAGACGAACAGGTCGCCGGAGGCCAACTCCAGGTCGGTGTACGGCTTTCCGCGGCTGTGCGGGGTGCCGAACCGGAACACGCACGTGTCGCCCACGCTCAACGAGACGACGGGGGCGTCCGCCTGCTCGTCCTTGTCCTGGTGCATGCCCATCGAGGCCCGGGCGTCGTAGAAGTTGACCAGCGCGGTGTCCGGTGCGTACGCGGCGCCCGCCGCCTCGTCCCGGTAGGCGTCGGCGACCGCCCGCCGGCCCAACGCGGCGAGCCACTCGGGGAATTCCGCCACCCGCGCGCCGTTCACGTCCGGCGCGTCCCGCGAGTAGGCGTAGGGCCGCCAGTGCCAGCCCACGCACACCGTCTGCACCGACATCACGCCGCCGCGCGGCAGCCGGGTGTGCCGCATCGGGACCGGACCGCGCGCCCAGGCGCGGCAGGCGGCCACCAACTCCCGCTGCTCGTCCGGCGAGAGCCAGTCCGGGACGTGCACCGCGCCCGGCGCGGGGGAGGAGCGCACCCGGGGCTCGCGGGGGAACAGCCCGTCCACCGCGGGCCCTTCAGTGCCGGCGGACGTGCGCCAGCGTCACGCCCAGCTCGGCCCGCAGCACCTGCTCCGCCGTCTCCGGCTCGCCCGCCGTCACCGCCGCCACCAGGCCGGCGTGCGCGGCCGCACCGTGCTCGGCGTCGTGGGAGCCGACGTCGACCAGGTCGAGCAGGTCGATCAGCCCCTCGCGCAGCGCCGGCACGAACTCGGCGAACAGGTCGGACAGCACCGGGTTGTGGGCGGCGTCGACCACCGCGGTGTGCAGGGCGATGTCGGCGTCGATGAAGGCGGCGCCCCCGGCCGGGGCCGCGGCGGTGCGGGCGGCCAGCGCCGCGTCGAGCGCCGCCAGGTCGTCGGGCGTACGGCGCTCGGCCGCCATCCGGGCGGCCTGCACCTCCAGCACCATCCGCACCTCGTAGATGTCGGCGAGCGCGGCGCGGCGCAGCCGGGTCGGCCAGTCCTCGACCGGACGGGTGGCGATCACGAACACCCCGGCGCCCTGCCGGGTCTTCACCAGCCCGGCGCCGGCCAGCGCCCGCAGGGCCTCCCGCACGGTGGACCGCCCGACGCCCAGGTCGGCCGCCAGGGTGGTCTCGCCGGGCAGCCGGGTGCCGACCGGCCACTGCCCGCGGGTGATCTCGGCCCGCAGCCGCTCGGTGGCCTGCTCCACCAGGGGGCTGGGGCGCAGCGAGCCCATCGCCATCGTCGTTCACCTGTCCGCTTGTCTGAGGAGTCGTCGGTGGCTAGTCTACCCGCCATGACGCTGCGAGGCCTCCTTCTCGGATGCCGCGGCGGGGCCTGACGCGACCGGCACCCCGCCGCGGGGTTCCGTGCTGCCGGTCCGTCACCGGCACCCACCGAGGGGATCCCGCCACCGATGAACGCACCCGTCCCAGCCCCCGCGCCCACCGCGTTTCCGACCCTGCGCACCCCGGCCGGGCCCGTGCCCGCCGGCAGCCCCGTCTGGAACCCGCAGCGTGGCGGCGCCATGCCGCACCACCGCTACCGCCCCGCCCACGAGCGGGTCGAGATCCGCACCACCGCCGAGGGGCGGCACTGGCCGTCCGCCCGGATCGAGCGGGCGCCCCTGTGGGTGCCGGTCGACCTGCGCGACGGCAACCAGGCACTGGCCGAGCCGATGGACCCGGCCCGCAAGCGCCGGCTGTTCGACCTCCAGACCGCGATGGGCTTCAAGGAGATCGAGATCGGCTACCCGTCCGCCAGCCAGGCGGACTTCGACTTCGTCCGCCACCTCGCCGAGGACGGCGCCGTCCCGGACGACGTCACCGTGGTGGTCTTCACCGCCGCCCGCGCCGACCTGGTCGAGCGCACCTTCGCCTCCATCGCCGGGCTGCCGCGGGCTGTCGTCCACCTCTACACCGCCACCGCGCCGGTGTGGCGGCAGGTCGTCATCGGCCGCGAACGTGGCGCGCTGCGGGCGATGATCGAGCAGGCCGCGACGCAGAGCGCCCGGCTGGCCGAGCACCGCCCGGGCGTGCGCTTCGAGTTCTCGCCGGAGGTCTTCAACCTCACCGAACCGGACTACGTCCTGGAGGTCTGCAACGGCCTGACCGCGCTGTGGGACGCCGCCCCCGACCGCCCGGTGATCCACAACCTGCCCGCCACCGTGGAGATCGCCACGCCCAACGTCTACGCCGACCAGATCGAGTACATGCACCGCCATCTGGACCGGCGCGACGCCGTCATCCTGTCGGTGCACCCGCACAACGACCGCGGCACCGGCGTCGCCTGCGCCGAACTCGCCCTGCTGGCGGGCGCGCAGCGCGTCGAGGGCTGCCTCTTCGGCAACGGCGAGCGCACCGGCAACGTCGACCTGGTCACCCTGGCGCTCAACCTGTACACGCAGGGCGTCGACCCGATGCTGGACCTGTCGGACATCGACGAGATCCGCCGCACCGTCGAGCACTGCAACCGGCTGCCGGTGCCCGGCCGGCACCCCTACGCCGGCGACCTGGTGCACACCGCGTACTCCGGCACCCACCAGGACGCCATCGGCAAGGGGCTGGCGCACCACGCGCGGCGCGCCGCCGAACTCGGCGTGCCGCCCGCCCAGGCGCCCTGGGAGGTGCCCTACCTGCCGATCGACCCGGCCGACATCGGACGGGACTACGAGGCCGTCATCCGCGTCAACAGCCAGTCGGGCAAGGGCGGTGTGGCCTACCTGCTGCGGACCCACCACGGCCTGGACCTGCCGGCGCGGCTGCGCGCCGACTTCTCCCAGGTCGTGCAACACGCCGCGGACGCCAGCGGCGAGGAGGTCACACCCAAGGACCTGTGGGACCTGTTCCGGCGCACCTACCTCGCGCCCGGCGAGGACGGCCCGCTGACCGCCACCGACTGGCGGACGGCGGAAACCGCCCCCGGGCAGCACGAGTTCGGCTGCACGCTGCACGACGCGGAGGCGACTGCCCCCGCCGGCACGGGCGCCCCCGCGGGCACGGGAGGCGGCGCCGGCACGGGCGTCGACGCGGGCCGCGCCGTGCGGGTGCGCGGCACCGGCAACGGCCCGCTCGCCGCGTTCACCGACGCGCTGCGCGCCGCCGGCGTCGACGTGGACATCCGGCACTACGCGGAGCACGCCACCGAACCCGGGCAGGGCAGCGCCGCCGTGGCCTACGCGCAGTGCGCGGTCGGCGGCCGGACGTGGTGGGGCGCCGGCCTCGACACCTCGGTGCTCACCGCGTCGGTACGGGCGGTGCTCTCGGCGGTCAACCGCAGCCGCCGCGACCGGACATGACGGGCCGTCATCGGCGCTACGGCCGGTAGACCTTGCCGGGCTCCGGCGCCGCGGGGGCCAGCAACTCGGGGACGGTCACGAACGTGTAGCCCTGCGCGCGCAGGGCGTCGATGATCCCGGGCACGGCCGGGACCGTCCCCTTGTAGAGGTCGTGCAGCAGGATGATGCCGTCGCGGTGCGCGTCCTTGAGTATCCGCTTGTGGATCAGCGCGCTGTCGGTGGTGGCGTAGTCCGACGCGGTGTCGTTCCACAGCACCTGCGCCAGGCCCAACTCCCGGCAGACCTTGGACACCTTCTTGTCGGTGCGGCCCTGCGGCGGGCGCATCAGGGTCGGCCGCTTGCCGGTGAGCTTCTCCACGGCCGTGTCCAGCCGGTCGAGTTCGGAACGGATCTCGGCCGGCTTCAGGTCGGTCAGCCGGGGGTGGGTCCAGGTGTGGTTGCCCAGCACGTTGCCGTCCTGCCCCATCTGCCGGACCAGGTCGGGGTACTTCTCGACGTGGTTGCGGCCGAGCAGGAAGAAGGTGACCCGGACCTTCTTCTCGTGGAGGACCTTCAGCAGCGCGGGCGTGTTCTGGCTCGGCCCGGCGTCGAAGGTCAGGGCTATGCACTTGGCGACGCGGCAGTCGACCGCGCCGGAGGCGAGCGCGCCCTTGTGACCGCCCTCGCCGCCGCCCGTGCCACCGGTGGTTCCCGTGGTGCCGCCCTTGTCGTCGGCCGCCGCCGCGTACGCCGCGTCCCGCGCCTCCTTGGGCGTCTGCGTGGGGTAGCGGGTGCACCCGCTGAGCCCCAGCGTCAGAGCGACCGCCGCGGCGGCGAGAGCGGCGCCGCGACGCGCGGTCCGCATCGATCGGGGCATGGGTGAACCTCCAGGCTGTGGGTACGCTGTGCCTGCCGACGGGCAGGACGCCCACAGTACACAGAGGCTATACACGCCATGTATAGCGGGTGACCTGGGGTGGAATAGGGCGGGTTGTCCTGCGACCGGACCTCGCGGGAACTCCCCCCGGCCACACCCCGGCCCAGGATCGACCGTCTCCCGGGCCCGCTCCGCGGCCCCTCGGGGACGGGGTGTCAGCGGGGGCGGGCCGGGGTGAGGGAGGCGCGGGTGACCGGGTCCCCGCAGTGGCCGCAGCGCAGTTCGACGTCCACCGAGTGACCGCAGGTGTGGCGCAGGTCCAACGCCGGTGCGTCCACGGCCCACTTGTCGCCCCAGGCGCGCAACGCCAGCAGCACCGGGAAGAGTTCACGGCCCGCCTGCGTCAGGTGGTACTCGAAGCGCGGCGGGTGCTCGCTGTACTGGCGGCGTTCGACGACCCCGGCGTCCTCCAGCTTGCGCAGGCGGTCGGCCAGGATGTCCCGGGACGCCCCGGTGAACCCCGCGATCCTCGCGAAGCGGTGCACGCCGTACGCCATCTCGCGCAGGGCCAGCAGCGACCAGCGCTCGCCCAGGACGTCCAGCGCCGCCGCGATCGAGCACGGCCGCGGGCCGAGGGGCAGCTCCGCCATCCGGTCCAGGGGGACGCCGGGGGAGGTGGGGGTGCCGTCCGCCGTGCGCTGCGCGGCGCCGTCCGCGAGGTTGCCGTCCATGCGCCCAGCCTAGACCCGGGTCGGTTGTCTTCTCCTACTCACCGCTGCTAGCGTCGGCCGAGTCGGTAGGAAATCACAACACACTCCTGCCGTGTCCTGTCGCGCACCCACCACGAGGGGCACCGCCCATGACCATCCCCGAGCGGACGTCCGCCGCGCCGGCCCCCGCCGCCACGGAGGACCCGCGCACCGCGGCCGACAGGCGGCGCGCCCTGCGCGTCCTCGCCCTCAGCAGCCTCGGCGTCTTCGTGGTCTTCCTCGACACCACGATCGTCAACGTCGCCTTCGAGACCATCAGCCGCGGCTTCCACACCACCACCGGGCACCTGGCCTGGGTGCTCAACGCGTACAGCCTGGTGTTCGCCGCCGTGCTCATCCCCGCCGGACGGCTCGCCGACCGCTACGGCCGCAAGCGGGTCTTCCTGATCGGCATCACCGGCTTCGCGGTGACCAGCGCCCTGTGCGGAGCCGCCCCGAGCGCGGGAACGCTGATCGGCGCCCGGGCGCTGCAGGCGGCCTTCGCCGCCCTCGTCACCCCGACCTCCCTGGCCCTGGTCCTCCCCGAGTTCCCGCCCGCGCGGCGCCCGATGGCGATCGGCACCTGGGGCGCGATGGGCGCGGCCGCCGCCGCCCTCGGCCCCACCATCGGCGCGCTGCTCACCCAGTACGCGTCCTGGCGCTGGATCTTCCTGGTCAACGTGCCGGTGTGCGCCCTCGTCGTGCTGGTGGGCCTGCGCCTGCTGCGCGAGTCCCGGGAGCCGCACGCCGGCGGCCTGCCCGACCCGGTGGGCGTGGTGCTGGTCGCCGCGATGCCCGCCGTCCTGAGCCTCGCCATCATCGAGGGACCCTCGTGGGGCTGGGCCGACCCGCGGGTGATCGCCGCGTTCGCGGCCGCCGCCGTGCTGCTGCCGGTGTTCCTGCTGCGCACCCGGGCCGCGGCCGATCCCGTGATGGACCTCGCGCTGTTCCGGGTCCGGCAGTTCCGGGTGGTCAACGCGGCCTCGCTGGTGTTCTCCTCCGCCTTCTACGGCCTGCTGCTCGCCAACATCCTCTTCCTGCAGAACGTGTGGGGGTACTCGGTGCTGCGCGCCGCCCTCGCCAGCGCGCCCTCCCCGCTGGTGGTCACCGCCGTCGCCCGCACCGCCAGCCGCCTCGGCCACACCTACGGTCCCCGGCTCGTGCTGTCCGCGGGGGCGGTGTGCTGGGCGGCCGGCGGGACGTTGCTGGCGCTGCGGACCGGCGGCCACCCGCACTGGGCCGCGGACTTCCTGCCCGCGTCCCTGGTCATCGGCCTCGGCATCGGGCTGACGCTGCCCGTGCAGTCCGGGGCGGCGGTCCAGGCGCTGCCGCCCGCGCGGTTCGCCGTCGGCTCGGCGATCAACGCCAGTTTCCGGCAGCTCGGGGCGGTCCTCGGGATCAGCGTCTTCGTCGCCGTCCTCGGCACGCCGACTCCGGCGACCGCCGTCGGATCCTTCCACCGCGTGTGGTGGGTGCTGGCCGCGCTCGGCCTGGCGTCGGGCCTGCTGCTCCACCTGCCGCGCCTGCCGCGCCTGCGGCGCGCGGCACCGGAAGCCGAGGCTGTGTAGCCGGTCGGCGCGCGCGAGCAACCACGGCGAACCGCTGGACGGGAACGAACCCCCGGGGCAGGGCGGGCCGGGCAGGGCGCGGGGAACCGCGGGACCGGCCACAACGGGTCCGCACCCGGGAACGGAGGCTCGGGGCAGCCCGGATACCCCCCGAAGGGGCGACGCGGCCCCCGCCCAGGCGTTCCGGACGGTCACGGTCCTCGCGGTCAGCGGGCCGCGGCCAGGGTGTCGAGGAGGCGGGACAGGGAGCCGCCCAGGCCCCACCGCCGGGCCAGCTCCTCCAGCGCCTCGGGGTCGGCCGGCTGGTGGGGGAGCGTCGCGTCGAACGCGGGCAGCGGGACGTCGCGCGCCACCTCGACCACCTTGGGGGCGACGTCGAGATAGGCGGCGGCCTCGGCGATGTTGCGGCGCCGGGCCGGGGTGAGCTTGGAGAAGGGATCCGCGGCGGCGGCCCGCACCCCCGCCAAGTCGCCGTACTCGCCGACCAGTTGGGCCGCCGTCTTCTCGCCGATGCCCTTCACGCCGGGCAGCCCGTCGCTCGGGTCGCCGCGCAGCGCCGCGAAGTCGGCGTACTGGGCGGCGCGCACGCCGTACCGTTCCGCGATCAGCTCCTCGTCGACGACGTCGCAGTCGCCGACGCCCTTGCGCGGGTACAGCACGCGCACGCCGCGGGCGTCGTCGACCAGCTGGAACAGGTCGCGGTCGCCGGTGACGATGGCCACCGGACCGGCCGCGGCCGAGGCGAGCGTGCCGATCACGTCGTCCGCCTCGTAACCGGCCACGCCCAGGCGCGTGATGCCGATCGCGTCCAGCACCGCCTCGATGACCGGCACCTGCGGCGAGAGGGTGTCGGGGACCTCCTCGACGCCGGCGGTGTCGGCGACCACGCGGTGCGTCTTGTAGGACGGGATGAGGTCCACCCGCCACTGCGGCCGCCAGTCCGCGTCCATGCAGGCCACCAGGGCGGCGGGGGAGTGGTCGGCGACCAGCCGGGCGATGAAGTCGAGCAGGCCGCGCACCGCGTTGACGGGCGTGCCGTCAGGGGCCCGCACGGATTCCGGCACGCCGAAGTACGCGCGGAAGTACAGGCTCGCGGTGTCGAGCAGCAGCAGCCCGCCGGGCTTGCCGTCCATCGCCTCGGTCATGGTGGTGTGATCCCCTCGTCCGGCTCGGCGCCAGCATCGCACGAGCCGCCGACACACCGCCGTACCGTGGAGCGATGACCGCGAGTCCCGCGCCGGTGCGGCGCGCCGTCAGCCTCGTCCCTTCGCTCACCGAGGCGGTCGCCGTGACCGCGCCCGGGCTGCTCGTCGGCGCCACCGACTGGTGCAGCCATCCCGCGGACCTGGACGTCGTCCGGGTCCGCGGCACCAAGAACCCCGACGTGGCGGCGATCGCCGGGCTCGCTCCCGATCTGGTGATCGCCAACGAGGAGGAGAACCGGCCGGCGGACCTGGACGCGCTGCGCTCGGCCGGGCTGAGGGTCCTGGTGACCGAGGTGCGGTCGTTGCCGCAGGCGTTCCGCGAGCTGGAGCGGGTGCTGGTGGAGGGGTGCGGGCTGGACAGGCCCGGCTGGCTGGACGCCGCCGAGGCCGCGTGGGCTCAGTTGCGGCCGGTCGCGCCGCGGCGCACGGCGGTGGTGCCGGTGTGGCGGCGGCCGTGGATGGCGCTCGGCCGGGACACGTTCGCGGGGGACCTGCTGGCCCGGCTCGGCGTGGACCATGTGTTCGCCGGTCACGCCGAGAGGTATCCGCGGTTCGACCCCGCGGCGCTGGAGGGCGCGGATCTGGTGGTCCTTCCCGACGAGCCGTATCGCTTCACCGCTGAGGACGGCCCGGAGGCGTTCCCCTCGCTGCCCGCTGTCCTGGTCGACGGTCGCCATCTCACTTGGTACGGGCCCTCTCTTGGCGCGGCCGCGTCTGCCCTGCGGGCGGTGCTTCACTGAGCGGGGGTGCCTCTCGCTGCGCGTTGCCGTCTGCTGGTCTCGTCGTGGCTTGCCGCGCAGTTCCCCGCGCCCCTTCGGGTTCCGGGGTGCCCCCGTGCCTGCGTTGCCGGGTGCGCCGCCGTCGTGGCTTGTCGCGCAGTTCCTCGCGCCCCTGTCGGTGCACGTTCGGTGGGTGGGGTCGGGGCCGCCACGGGAGTATCTCCTCGGAACTGTGCGTGCGGCTTTGACCATTGGGTTACCCAGGTGTTTGCACAT
>WRCZ01000032.1 GCA_009783685.1 Actinomycetes bacterium | reverse complement strand
GACGGTCATCCTGTCCGCCAAGCACGGCCAGTCGCCGACCGACCCGGCCGCGCTGACCCGGATCGACGACGGGCCGCTCCTCGACGGCCTCAACGCCGCCTGGAAGTCGGCGCACCCGGGTGCCGGCGACCTGGTGGTGCACTCCGTGGACGACGACGCCATGCTGCTGTGGCTCAGCGACCGCTCCCAGGCCGCCGCGGACTTCGCCCGGAGCTACCTGCTGCGCCAGTCCGGGACCGGCAACGACATCAACGGCGCCCCCAAGCCCTTCACCGCCTCCGGCCTCAGCAAGGTCTACGCGGGAGCGGACGCCGCCCACTACTTCGGCGCGAAGGTCGGGGACTCCCGCGTCCCCGACCTCTTCGGCATCACCGGCTACGGCGTCGTCTACACCGGCAAGCAGGGCAAGATCGCCGAACACGGCGGGGCGCTCGCCGACGACCGCGACGTCCCCCTGGTCGTCTCCGGTGCGGACACCGGGCACGGCGGGCGCGTGGCCGCGCCCGTCGAGACCACCCAGATCGCCCCCACCATCCTGAGCCTTCTGGGTCTGGACCCCAACGCCCTTCAGGCGGTGCGGATCGACCACACCCGGGTGCTGCCCGCGTCCCGCTGAGCGTCCCCCGGCCAACTCCCTTGCCACCGGCCCGCGCTGCGGCATCCTCCCGGATGCCGCAGCGCGGGCTTCCTGTCTCCCGCGCCTGCCTGACCGCCTCATATATGACGGCCGTGCAGGCAGGGGCGATCCGCGACCCGATCACCGGCCCCGGCCTACCTTGAGGACGGCCGGGGGAGTTCGCGTACGCACCCTTGACTGGGTGAGAGTCCAGGATCTAGCGTCAACGGCGCTTCATATATGAGATCTGATGCGCCCTGGAGCCGGCACTTGTCTGAAGCCCTTGCTACGCCTGGTCGCGCTCGTGTGGGGGCGATGCCCTCCCGCACCGAGGCGGTGCTGGACGCGATCAAGCACTCCATCCTGATCGGGGAACTGAAACCCGGTCAGGCGCTCGTGGAGGCCGAACTCGCCGAGGGGCTCGGCGTCTCCAAGACGCCGGTCCGCGAGGCGCTGAAGACCCTGGCCGGCTCGGGACTGGTCACCATGAGCCGCTACAAGGGCGCGGCCGTCCGCGAGGTCGATCGCCAACTCGCCCGCAGCGTCTACGACATGAGGCTGCTGCTGGAACCCGTCGCGGCCGGCCGGACCACGGCCTTCGCCCGCGGCGACTGGGACGCGGCGGCCGAAGCGCTCGACCGGGCCGACCAGGCCGAGGACATGGCCGACCGGTCGCTGGCCAACCGGGCCTTCCACCGGGCGCTGTACGCCGGGTGCGGCAACCCGCTGCTGGTCGAGGCACTCGACGAACTGCGCGACCAGACCGCGCTGGTCTCCAGCGCCGCCTGGTCCGTGCGGGCGTCCTGGGAGGAGGAGGCCCGCGAGCACCGGGCGATCCTCGCCGCCGCCCGGGCGGGCGACGCCGACCTGGTCCGCAATCTGATGCGCCGTCACATCAGCGCGTTCGTGGCATGCAACTTCCCCGAAAACGAAGCGGAGTAGGCGACATGTCCTTACCGACGCCGGAGCCGAACGGTCCGACCCAGCTGCGGGCGCGACTGCAGACCGTGGTCGCCATCCCCGTGACACCCTTCCACGCCGGCGGGGTGGAGGCGGACTGGGACACCCACGCCGCCCTCATCGGCCGGCTCGTGGAGCACGGCGTCGAGGTGATCACTCCCAACGGCAACACGGGAGAGTTCTACACGCTGTCCACGGCCGAGATGCGGCGTGCGGTGGAGTCGTCCGTCGCGGCCGCGGCCGGGCGGGCGGAGGTGATGGCAGGCGTCGGCCTCGACACCGCGAGCGCCACCGCGCTCGCGCGGCACGCCCGCGAGCGCGGCGCCGGATCGGTGATGGTCCACCAGCCGCCCCACCCCTACCGGTCGGCCGAGGGCTGGATCGCCTACCACCGCGCGATCGCGGACGCCGTTCCGGAACTCGGCGTCGTCCTCTACATCCGCGATCCGGTCATCACGGGCGCGCACATCGCCGCCCTCTCCGACGCGTGCCCGAACGTCGTGGGCGTGAAGTACGCGGTGCCCGACCCCGTGCGCTTCGCCTCCGTCGCCCGGGACGCCGGACTGGACAGGTTCGTCTGGATCGCCGGGCTGGCCGAGCTGTCCGCCCCCGCCTACTGGATCGCCGGAGCCACGGGCTTCACGTCCGGCCTGGTCAACGTCGCGCCGCGGCTGTCGATCGCGCTGCTCCAGGCGCTGCGGGGCGGGAAGTACGACCAGGCCATGGGCGTGTGGGAGCAGGCCCGCGTCTTCGAGGAACTGCGGGCGGCCGACGCCTCGGCCGACAACGTCAGCGTGGTCAAGGAGGCGCTGCACCAGCTCGGGCTGTCCGACCGGGCGGTGCGCCCGCCGTCCCGGCTGCTTCCCGGGACCGCCCGCGAACGGGTCGCGGCGCTCCTCGACCAGTGGCGGACGGAGGGCCTGCTGTGAGCGCCGACGCCCCACCCCCGCTGCGCAGCGCCGCCTGGTTCGGCGAGGGCGCCACCGGCGGCAAGCTGCGGGCCTTCAGCCACCGCTCGCGGATGCGGCAGCTCGGCTACCTGCCGGAGGAGCACCTGGGCAAGCCGGTCATCGCCGTCCTCAACACGTGGTCGGACGTCAACCCCTGCCACATGCATCTGCGGGAGCGCGCCCAGGCCGTCAAGCGCGGCGTGTGGCAGGCGGGCGGGTTCCCCCTGGAGTTCCCGGTCGCCACGCTCTCCGAGACGTTCCAGAAGCCCACCCCCATGCTCTACCGCAACCTGCTGGCGATGGAGACCGAGGAACTGCTGCGGTCCTACCCGGTCGACGGCGCGGTGCTGATGGGAGGCTGCGACAAGACGATCCCGGCCCTGCTGATGGGCGCCACCAGCGCCGACCTGCCGTGCCTCGTGGTGCCCGCGGGACCCATGCTGCGCGGGCACTACCGCGGCAGGACGCTGGGCAGCGGCACCGACCTGTGGGCCTACTGGGACGAGCACCGTGCGGGCCGCCTCGGCGAGTGCGAACTCGCCGAACTGGAAGGCGGGTTGGCCCGCTCCGCCGGCCACTGCATGACCATGGGCACGGCATCCACCATGACCGCCGCGGCCGAGGCGCTGGGCATGGCCCTGCCGGGCTCGTCGTCCATACCCGCCGTCGACTCCGCCCACCACCGGATGGCGTCCGCCGCGGGATCCCGCGCGGTCGCCCTCGTCCGCGAGCAGCTGACCCCCACCCAGGTGCTGTCCCGCGAGGCGTTCGAGGACGCCGCGGCGACCGCCCTGGCACTCGGCGGCTCCACCAACGCCCTGATCCACCTGATCGCCCTCGCCGGACGCGCCGGCGTCCCCTTCGGCCTCGACGACTTCGACACGATCGGCTCGCGGGTCCCCGTCCTCGCCGACATTCGCCCGGTGGGAACCCGCCTGATGGAGGACTTCCACTACGCGGGCGGGCTGCCCGCGATGCTCGCCCAGCTGGCCCGGGTACCCGGCGCCCTCCACCCCGACCGCCCCACGGTGGCGGGCTGCACCTTCGGCGGCTACTACGAGGGCGCCGAGGTCCACGAGCCCGGCGTCATCCGCACCCCGGACACCGCGATCGCCGACGAGGGCGGAGTCGCGGTGCTCCACGGCAACCTGGCGCCCGGGGGAGCGGTGATCAAGCACCTCGCGGCCGACCCGAAACTGCTGACCCACACCGGCCCCGCGGTCGTCTTCGACTCCTACCAGGACCTTCAGCAGCGCGTCGACGACCCCGCGGTCGGCATCACCGCGGACAGCGTCCTGGTCCTGCGGGGGACCGGTCCGCTGGGCGGCCCCGGCATGCCCGAGTACGGCATGCTGCCCATCCCCGCGTACCTCCTCGAACGCGGTGTCACCGACATGGTGCGGATCTCCGACGCCCGGATGAGCGGCACCAGTTACGGCACCTGCGTCCTGCACGTGGCACCGGAGGCACACGTCGGCGGACCGCTCGCCCTCGTGCGCGACGGTGACCCGGTCACCCTCGACGTCCCGGCCCGGCGCCTGCACCTGGAGGTCGACGATGCCGAACTCGCACGCCGCCGCGCCGCCTGGCAGCCCCCGGAACCGCACTACGAGCGCGGATACGGCGCCCTGTACAGCGCACACGTCGCCCAGGCCGACCAGGGCTGCGACTTCGACTTCCTGGCTCGACCCGGCCGCAACCCCGCACCCGACCCGCAGTAGCGCAGGTGACGGAGAACCCTCCTCGCACCGCCCCCTGTTCACCGCCTATGGACGAAGGGCCCGATCAGTCATGCCTGAAAGCACCCCCCGCACCCCGAGAATGGTCAGCCGCCGCAGCGTTCTCGGAACCGTCGCGCTCGGCGCGGCCGCCGCCCCCGTGCTCGCCGCCTGCGGCGCGCCCTCCAGCAGTACCAGCTCCAAGGCGGCCCCCACCTCGCTGCCGACCCAGCCGTCCAAGCCGGTCACCCTCAACGTCCTCGACGTCGCGGGCAACCTCCAGCTGACCCAGCCGATCCTGGACGCCTTCAAGGCCAAGCACCCCGAGATCGTCACCAAGATCACCACGACGACCGGCACCGCCCCCGAACTCGCCCCCAAGGTCCAGGCGCAGCAGCAGGCCGGCAACGTGCAGATCCAGCTCGTCCTCACCGGCACCGACGGCCTGTCGGCCGGTATCGCCAAGGGCCTGTGGTACGACCTCAAGCCGTACTACCCGGCGTTCTTCCCCGACCTCATGGCCAACTACCAGCCGGCGGCGGCCTCGATGGCCTCGCTCGCCCAGGACCAGGGCATCGAACTCGTCTGGTACCCCTCCGGGCCGCTGCTGGAGTACGACCCCGCCGCGGTCAACCCCGTGCCGACCACCCCGGACGCCCTCCTGGACTGGGCGAAGGCGCACCCGGGGAAGTTCCAGTACGCCCGGCCGCGCAACTCCGGCCCGGGACGCACCTTCCTGATGGGACTGCCGTACCTGCTGGGCGACAGCCAGCCCACCGACCCGGTCAACGGCTGGTCCAAGACGTGGGCCTACCTCACCGAGCTGAACAAGTACGTGAGCAGCTACCCGGCCAAGACCTCCGCGGTCATGACGAACCTCGCCCAGGGCACCGTCCACCTGATCGCCACGACGACCGGCTGGTACATCAACCCGCGGGCCCTGGGCACCGTGCCCGCCTCGGTCAAGGTCGCCAAGTTCGACAACCTCACCTGGGTCAGCGACGCCCAGTACGGTGTCATCCCCAAGGGCGTCAGCAAGGACGAACTCAGCGCCGCGCTCCGGCTGCTGGCCTTCGCCCTGACCCCCGAGCAGCAGGCCGCCACCTACGACGACGGCTACTTCTACCCCGGTCCGGCCGTCAAGAACGTCGGGATCAAGCAGGCGCCCGCCTCCTCGCAGCAGGTCATCGCCAAGTACGGCGAGCCGGAGTTCGACTCCTGGATGACCCAGTACCCCACGAAGAACTCGCTGCCGGCCACCGCGCAGGTCACCGCGTTCGACCTGTGGGAGAAGAAGATCGGTGCCAGCAAGTGACCCGGACCAAGCCCTCGACACCCGAGACGCCGCCGACACCCGCCACACCACCTTCGCCGACGGCGGCGCAGAAGTCCCCACCAGCGGCGGCCACTTCCCCGGCCGCGCGGGCCCGGCGGGCGTCGCAGCTGGGCGAGCTGCGGCTCAGCGGCGTCAGCCGCGCCTACGGCGCGCACCTCGCCCTCCACCCGCTGGACCTGACGATCCACGGCGGCGAGTTCGTCGCCCTGCTCGGCCCCTCGGGCTGCGGCAAGACCACCGCGCTCAACTGCCTGGCCGGACTGCTGCCGCTGACCTCCGGCGAGATCACCATGGACGGCCGCCGGGTGGACACCCTCGCGCCGGAGAAGCGCGGCTTCGGCATGGTCTTCCAGAACTACGCGCTCTTCCCGCACCTGACCGTGCGCGCCAACGTCGCCTTCGGGCTGAAGATGCGCAAGGTGGGCAAGGCGGAGACGCGGCGCCGCGTCGACGACGTGCTCGACCTGGTCCGGCTCGGTGAGCACGCTCACAAACACCCCGGACAGCTGTCCGGCGGCCAGCAGCAGCGGGTCTCCATCGCCCGCGCCATCGTGATGGAGCCGCCGCTGGTGCTGATGGACGAGCCCCTGTCCAACCTGGACGCGGCGCTGCGGCTGTCCATGCGCAGCGAGATCCGCCGCATCCACCAGGAGTTCGGCCTGACCACCATCTACGTCACGCACGACCAGGAGGAGGCACTGTCCCTCGCCGACCGGCTGGTCGTGCTCCACGCCGGCCAGGTCAGCCAGATCGGCGCTCCCGCCGAGCTCTACGAGCACCCGGCCGACGCGCACGTCGCCGCGTTCATGGGCTACCGCAACCTGCTGGTGCTGGACCTGGCCGCCGTCGACGGCACCGGGGCGGTCGCCGAGGGCCGCGGGCTGAAGGTGCGCGGAACCGTCGTGGGCGGGGCCGGCCTGCGGGCGGGCGACACCGCCACCGTGGCGATCCGCCCGGAGGACCTGCGGGTGGCCGAAGCCGACGAGCAGCCGATGGCCGAGGCCACCGCGGAGGTCGTCGAGTACCACGGCCGCGTGCTGCACGTGGAGGCCGTCACCGCCCACGGGGACCGCCTGCACCTGAAGTCCGCGGGGCCCGTCCGCCCCGGCGACGCGGTGCGCGTCGCGGTGGACGCCGACCGGGCCCTGGTCTTCCCGCGGACCGAGGAGTCCGGGCAGCTCCCGGAGCAGGGCCCGGGTTCCGAAGGAGGCGCGCCATGACCACCACGGCCGCCGCCCGGCGACCACGCACCAGGACGGCCCTGCGCCACCGGCTCGCGGAGCGCGGCGTGGACCGGACCCTGCTGCTCATCCTCCCCGGCGCCCTCGCCGTGCTCGCCCTGTTCTGCTACCCGTTCCTGTACGGGCTCCAGCTGTCGTTCCAGCCGGCGAAGGGCGGCGTCCTCGGCGCCTACCGGGCCTTCTTCTCCGACCCGTTCGCCCGCAAGTCGATCTGGTCGACCTTCTCCCTGGCGATCCCCGCCTCGCTGATCAACGTCGGCGCCTCGGTGCCCATCTCCTACCGGATGCGCCGCGAGTTCCGCGGCAAGCGGCTGCTGCTGGCGATCCTGGTCGTGCCCATCACCCTCGGCACCGTGCTGACCGCCGAGGGCATCCTCGAGTTCTACGGCCCGGCCGGCTGGTTCAACCGGACCCTGCACTGGCTGGGCCTCGCCGACTCGCCCGTCCACCTGACCATGAACTACACCGGGGTGCTGCTCTCGCTGATCATCAGCGGCTTCCCCTTCTCGTACCTGCTCACCCACTCCTACCTGTCGGGCATCCACCCCAGCCTGGAGAAGGCCGCCGCGACCCTGGGCGCCGGCTGGTGGCAGCGGTTCCGCCACATCACCTTCCCGCTGCTGCTGCCCGGACTGATGACGACCTTCTGCCTCAGCTTCGTCATGGCCTTCGCGGTCTTCCCGTCCGCGCTGATGGTCGGCGACCCCGACGGCAAGACCCACGTCATCTCGATCGAGGTCTACCAGGCGGCCCTGGAACGCTTCGACTACGTCCAGGGCTGCGCCGACGCGATGATCATGACGGTGCTCATGCTGGCCGTGCTGGCCGCCGTCACCGGTCTGCGGGCCAGGCTCTACAGCGGCGCCACCGGAGGCAAAGGATGACCACCGTGCTCCCCGCGCGCCCCGCAACGACGGGGCCCACCGCCCCACCGGAACGCCGCACCCTGGCCCTACGCCCGGGAACCTGGCTGGCCTGGGCCGTGCTGGCGTTCTTCTTCGTCAACCTCGCCGGAGTCATCGCCACCGTCCTGGTCAACTCCTTCAGCCGCAGCTGGTTCAACTCCTGGCTGCCGCACGGCTGGACGGGCGACTGGTACAGCCACGCCTGGCGCGAGTTCAGCCTCGGCCAGGTGCTGACCACCACGATCGAGGTCACCCTCCTGGTGGTCGTGATCTCCCTGGTGCTGGCCGTCCCCGCCTCCTACGCCCTGGCCCGCCGGTCCTTCCCCGGCAAGAAGCTGGTCACCACCCTGTTCGTGCTGCCGATCCTGGTGCCCCCGATCGCCTACGGCATCCCGCTCGCGACGGTGCTGTACAAGGTCCACCTGGCCGGGACGATCACCGGGGTGGTCCTGGCCAACCTGGTGCCGTCGATCCCGTTCGTGGTCTTCACGATGACCCCGTTCATCGAGCAGATCGACCCCAAGATCGAGGCCGCCGCCCGCATGTGCGGCGCCTCCACCTGGACCGTCCTCACCCGGATCCTGTCGCCGCTGCTGCTCCCCGGGATGCTGGCCGCCGGCATCCTCGTCCTGGTGCGGACCTTCGGCATGTTCGAGCTGACCTTCCTCACCTCCGGCCCGACCAGCCAGACCCTGATCGTGTCGCTGTTCTCCGCCGTCAACTCCGCCGGGATCCGGGCACCGCAGTCCGTCGACGCGATGGCCGTCATCTACACCGGCTCCATGGCCGTGCTGCTGCTCATCGCCCTGCGCTTCGTCAACCCCACCCAGCTCGTCGCCCGCTCCTCCGACTGAGAGGTCCGCCATGCCCCCGCGCCGTGCCGAACGCCGAAGGCCGGCGTCCGGGCGTACCGTCCTGCTGACCGGCGCCGCCGGGGGAGTGGGGACCTTCCTGCGGCAGGGCCTGCCCGGCCTCGGCTGGCAGCCGCGCTGCTTCGACCTGGCCCCGCCGGACCCGCCCGACGAACTGCCGTGGCTGCTGGGCGACATCGGCGACCGCGGCTGCCTCGCGGAGGCGATGCGGGGTGCGGACGCGGTGATCCACCTCGCCGGCATCCCGCACGAGGCGGACTTCCCCCGCCTGCTGCACACCAACATCGACGGCACCTACCAGGTCTTCGAAGCCGCGCGGGAGGCCGGCGTCCCCCGCGTCCTGTACGCCAGCAGCAACCACGCCGTGGGCCGGCACCCCGCGGGCACCCGCCTCCCCGACGGCGCCCGTCCGCGGCCCGACTCGCTCTACGGGGTCAGCAAGGCGTTCGGCGAAGCCCTCGGGTCCTACTACGCCGACCGGTTCGGCATGCGGGTCGCCTGCGTGCGCATCGGGAGCTGCTTCGCACACCCCACGCAGCTGCGGCACTTGGCGACCTGGCTCAGCCCGGGGGACGCGGTCCGCCTGTTCGCCGCGCTCCTCGCCGCGCCAGGACTGCGCTTCGCCACGGTCAACGGCATCTCCGCCAACACCCGCGCATGGTGGGACCTGGACGGCGCCAGAGCGCTCGGCTACGCGCCGCAGGACGACGCGGAGGGCTGGGCACGGGAGTTGCTGGCCCGCTTCGGCGGGGAACTGGCACCCGACGACCCCGACGCCGCCTTCGTCGGCGGCCGGACGGCCGTCGGCGGCTGACCCGGCCCGCGGTCCGACCCGTCCACCGTCCGCACCGAGCCACCCGGGAGGACTGAACCGGCCTGGACAATTGAACGTTTCATCCTGACCTTGCTCCCGTCGGCGGGCCGATGCCCCGGGGGCGGGGCGGCCCTTGCCCGGGGTCGCGTGGGCGCCCAGGCCGACGCCCTGTCAAGTTGCGTGCCCATAAGTGCAGTTCATGGACCCATGTGTGCGGTCGGTCCGTCCCCGTCCGCCGGCTGCGGCTCCGGCGCCCGATGACCGTCAATCGGTGCGCGATCTCTTGCGTACTCGCCGGTGCGCGGCTAGGTTCCCGACTTGAGTCGATTCAATTCACGATCGCCCGCACGGCAGGGGAGAAGGGCCGGCACCTCATACGGCCGGCACTGATCCCGATGGCCCGCCCCCCCTCTCGCGGTCGTGACCGCCCGCATCGGGCCTCCGCCGCACCTCCCCGCACGACCGGCTGTCCTCAAGGAGCGCACTCACCATGTCATCGGGCCACCACAAGACCGTCGCACGACCGCGGAGCATGAGCGTGCTGCTCACCACCGCGATACTCACCACCCTGTCCCTCACCGGGTCCGGGATGGCCGCGGCCGCGCCGGGCAACCACGCCCCGCTGGCCCCAGGGCACCTGACGGTCGACGACCAGTCCAGACCGCTGGAGGTCGAGGGCGCGCCGCAGTTCGGCTGGCAGCCCCGCGACCCCGACACCGGGGAGTCGCAGTCCGCCTACGAGATCGTGGTGACCCGCGCCGCCACCCCGTCCGCCGCCGCCCAGCAGGTCTGGGACAGCGGCAAGGTCACCTCCGCCGACGACGCGTACGTCCCCTACGGCGGCCCGGCGCTGGCCGACGGGACCGGTTACACCTGGACCGTGCGCACCTGGGACCGTGCCGGAGCCGCCTCGAAGTGGGCGGCACCGGCGTCGTTCGACACCGGCATCACGGACTCGGAGTGGAAGGCGAGCTGGATCCGCCGGACCACCGGCGAGAAGGACGACTACACCCTGGCCCGCAAGGAGTTCACCACGGGCGCCAGCCAGGTGGTGCGCGCCCGGCTCTACCTGTCGGCGTACCAGCAGTACCAGGCGTACCTCAACGGCAAGCTGGTCGACCGGGGCCCGGCCTACGCCTACACCGACGAGGGCTACTACCAGGCCACCGACGTCACCCAGGACGTCAAGGCCGGCGGGGCGAACGCCATCGGCGTGCTCTACCACTGGTACGGCCCCGGCCAGGGACGCCCGTCCGACGAGCCCGGCATGCTGGCGCGGCTGGTGATCGACCACGCAGACGGCTCGCAGGAGGTCGTCCTGTCCGACGGCACCTGGCAGGTCACCCGCGGCCCGTGGCTGACGCAGTCCTACCGCAACAGCGACGGGCGCGACTACCGGGAGTCCGTCGACGGCCGGCTCGCGCAGGAGCAGGAGGGCTGGACCCGGCCGGGGTTCGACGCCTCGTCCTGGCAGGCGCCGCAGGTCGTCGGCGTCCACCCCAGCGGTGCCTTCACCCACCTCCAGGCCCAGCAGATCCGGCTGGACTACCGGACGGTCCACCCGGTGAAGGTCACCACGCTCGCCGACGGCTCCGCCGTCGCCGACTTCGGGCAGATCATCCCCGCCATGCCCCGGCTCACCTTCGCCCAGGGCGTCTCCGGGCGGACCGTCAGCCTGAACGCCGGCTACCTGCTCGCGGCCGACGGCAGCGTGTCCACCTCCAACCACGACAACCAGAGCACCAACCTGTCGTACTCCTACACCGAGCACGACGGCGCGCAGACCTTCCAGGCCTACACCTACGAGGGCTTCCGCTACCTCCAGATCTCCGGCGCAGGCGAACCGCTGGACGCCTCGTCGATCGCCGCGGTCGTCCAGCACGTCGCCGAGGACCCGGAGCGGGCGGCGACCTTCACCAGCTCCGACCCCACCCTGAACCAGGTCGACGACCTGCTGCAGCGTTCGGCGCTGTACGACACCCAGGAGCAGTTCCTGGACACCCCCACCCGGGAGAAGGGCCAGTTCCTCGGCGACTCCGTGGACATCTCCCGTGCCCTGATGGCCGGTTCGGGCGACCGGAACCAGACCGCCAAGGCGATCAGGGAGTTCGCCGAGTCGCAGAAGCGGTACTGGCCCGACGGCCGGCTCAACGCCGTCTACCCCAACGGGGACGGCAAGCGCGACATCCCGGACTACACCGAGATGTACCCGGGCTGGGTCTGGGACTACTACCTCAACTCCGGTGACCGCTCCCTGGTCGCCGACACCTACCAGGTGTCCCTCAACGTCGCCGACTACGTGCGCCGCTACATCGACCCCGCCACCGGACTGGTCACGAAGCTCGCCGGCGGCTCCGGCGCCTACGCGAACGGCATCATCGACTGGCCCAACCGCTACGGCTACGACACCGACACCACCGCGCGCACCACCGTCAACATCCTTGCCGTGGACGTGCTGCGCTCGACCGCGAAGCAGGCCGAGGTCATCGGCCGCCCCCAGGCCGAGATCGACGCCCTGCGCGCCGACGCGGACAAGCTGAGCGCCGCGATCACCAGCAAGCTGCGCCGTGCGGACGGGATCTACACCGACGGCCTGGAGGCCGACGGCAGCCAGAGCGCCCATGCCTCGCAGATCGCCAACGCCTACGCCCTGGCCTACGGCATCGCCCCCGACGACACCGTCGCCGGCATCGCCGAGTACATCGCGCAGCTGAAGCTCCAGATGAGCCCGATGACGGCCAACTGGCTGCTCACCGCGCTGCACACGGCCGGCCGGGACGACCAGGTGCTCGCCCGTCTGACGGACGCCACCTCGCTGGGCTGGGCGAACATCCTCGCCCAGGGCGGCACCTTCACCTGGGAGTCCTGGGAAGCCCCGCAGACCGGCGACAGCCTCTCCCACGGCTGGGGCGCCACCGCGCTGGTCGACCTCCAGCAGGCCATGCTGGGAGTCACGCTCACCTCGCCCGGCGGCCGCACCCTGAGCATCGCCCCGCCGCGCGGCACGGCCCTGACGCACGCCGCCGGCACGGTCTGGACCCAGTCCGGCACCGTCGCCGTCCACTGGACCACTGGCGGCCACGGCACCACCGTCACGGTCGACATCCCCGACAACACCACGGCCACGGTCGCGGTCCCCGTCACCGGCGACAAGGCCCCGCACGCGGTCGGCGCCGGCCCCGACGGCGCCGACGGACCGCGCCTGGAAGGCATCCACGACGGCGTGGCCGTGTACACCGTCGGCTCCGGGCACAGCGCCTTCACCCCCGGTCAGTGACCCGCCGGCATCCGGGGCAGGCCGCGCCGCGGCCTGCCCCGGGCGCCACCGGCCACCCGCGCTCCTGCCACCTGTCCGCCCTGGCTGCACCGCACGACCGACCCGCCACCGCACCGTGTGAGGAGACCAGCGCATGACGCCGCAGAACAAGAGCCACCCCAGAACCCGGCGCATCGCAGACGCCGCGCCGATCGCCGTACTCGTGCTCATCTCCGGACTGCTGCCCGCCACCGTCGGCAGCACCGCCGCCTGGGCCGCCCGCCCGGCGGCGGACAGCGGTCCGGCACCGAGCACCTCCGCCTCGCCACCCGTCGACTGGCAGGCCCAGGACGGGGGCCAGGACTTCCGGCTCGCCTTCCGCCAAGGCGGCCGCACCGTCGCCGCCCAGGCGCCGGGCGACACCGCCGGTCCCGGAGGCCGCATGGCCTACCAGGCCGACGACGGCCAGGGAGGCACGACCTACCACCGGCTGACCACGCTCAGGTCCACCCAGCAGGTCGCGGGCGGCACCCGGTACACGGTGGACACCGACGAGAGCGGCCGTTCCGCCACGGTCACCGTCACCCACACCCCGCAAGGGGCGCACGTGTCCTGGACGTTCACCCCCGCGACGGGTGTCACCGCCGTGTTCGAGGCGCTCTCGGCCGGCCCCGCCGAGCACTACCTGGGCGGCAGCTCCGCCGCCTCGGTGGACCTGCGCGGCCTGGTCCGCGGCTGGAGCCCGGGCAAGGAGGGCAGCGAGGCCGGCGACTACTGCCAGGACCAGGAGCAGACGGCCAGCACCTTCTACCTCAGCTCCGGCGGCTACGGCTTCCACGCCGACACCGACCACATCGGCCGGTTCGCCTTCCCCGGCGCCACCCCGGCCGGGGGCTCCTGCAAGCTGTCGGTGCCCTCGGGCGCCCCGACGCCGACGCCCTGCCCGATCGCGGCGACGGCGCAGGACGACCGCGTGCAGACCTGCGTCAAGGACGACCGGCTCGACTACGACGTCTACGCCGGAACCCCGGCACAGGTCACCACCGCCTACTACGGCACCGTCGGCATGCCGCTGCTGCCGCCGCCAAGCCAGTTCGGCGTGATGAAGTGGCGCGACGTCAACGCCGACCAGGCCCAGGTCCTCGACGACGTCGCCGAGTTCGAGAAGCTCGGCATCCCGCTCGGCACGATCTGGATCGACAACCCCTGGGAGCAGCAGCCCGCCGGCAACACCCACCGGATCAACGGCAGCGCCTGCACGAACAGCGGCAAGTTCGACCCCACCTTCTTCCCCGACCCCAAGGCGATGATCGACCAGATCCACGCGCAGGGCGTGAAGTTCGGGCTGTGGGTCACCCCGCACGTCGGGACGCCCAGCTCCTCGCAGGGCGGCGGCTCCTGCGCCGGGATCAACGACCAGTGGGCGAAGAACGGCTGGCTGATCCCGGGCACCAACTACATCGACCTGACCAACCCGGCCGCCTACCAGGCGTACGTGGCCCAGCTGACCAAGGTCTTCTCCCTCGGTGTCGACATGACCAAGGAGGACCGCTCGGAGGAGTACCGCCTGGAGACGGCCACCTTCGCCGCGGGACCGGGCTCCCAGGAGTACCTGCGCTATCCCGCGCTGTACCAGAAGGCCGTCAGCGAGGCGCTGCGCAACGTCAACGGAGAGGACTTCGAGACCCTCGTACGGGCCGGCGCCCCCGGCACCGCCCAGAACGCCCACGGCATCTGGGGCAGCGACAGCTACGAGAACTTCGCCGGCCTGCGCACCGAACTGCGCTACGGCATCGGCGAGTCGCTCACCGGCCACTTCGCCTGGGGCTCCGACACCGGGGGCATCGACCCGCAGAAGCCGGCGGACGCCACCAACAGCCCGACCCCCTCGCTGTTCACCCGCTGGTCGCAGTTCAGCTCGGTCAGCCCGGTCTTCGAGGTGGGCGGTGCGGGGATGAACGCCGCACCGTGGCTCTACCCGGCCGACACGGTCGACCGCTTCCGCGACAGCGCCGTGCTGCACACCGAGCTCTACCCGTACTTCTACGCCCTGGCCAGGCAGGCGGCCGCCACCGGCGTGCCGATCATGCGCTCGGTGGGCTACGAGTACCCCGACGACCAGCAGGCATGGGCCCAGGACCAGGAGTTCATGGTCGGCCCCGACCTGCTGGCCGCACCGGTGACCGCCGAACGCGCCGAGGCCGACGGCGCCGCGGGCCAGGCCACGCCCGTCAGCGTCTACCTGCCGAAGGGCCGGTGGATCGACGTCTTCACCGGCGAGGTCGTCGACGGCGGGCGGACGATCACCCGGACCACCGGACTGGACGACTTCCCGCTCTACCTCAAGGCCGGCTCGGCCATCGGCTTCAACGACCGGGCCCCGCAGGTGTGGGGCGACGGATGGGGCACCGACACCCTGTCCCAGCCGGGTCTCGCCGGCTGGCTCTACGCGCCGCAGCCCGCGGGAGCCCCGGAGGTCCGCACCACCGCGATCGGGACCGACGGCGGGCAGATGGTGGCGTTCTCGGGCCCGCAGGGCAGCCACCTGCAACTGTCCGGCGCTCCTGCCGAGACGCAGATCGTCGTCCTGGCCAAGCAGGCCCCGGACGCTGTCACCGTCGACGGAGTGACCCTGCCGAAGGCCGGCTCCACGGCCCAGCTCCGCGGCATGCGGACCGGCTGGACCTTCACCCCCGGCCCGTTCGGCGGCGTCGTCCTGAAGCTGCAACCGCACCACGGCCGCGCGGAGGTCGTCATCCCCGCCATGGGCTGACCCGAAGACCGGGCCGTGTCCGGCACGTACCGCCCGCCCCGCGGGCGGACGGCGCCATCGGCCGGACACGGCCCGGACCCCCGGAATCCGGCCCGCTCCCGTCGCGGGCCCACGCCACCGCCGTGGGCCCGCCGCCCGCCATGCCCTCCCACCCACACGAGAGGCCCGCATGTCCCACTCATCGACCCGCAGGCAGCTGCTGCGCTCGGCCATCGCACTGAGCGGCAGCGCGGCCCTTTCCGCCGGACTCCCCGGCATCGCCCGCGCCCAGGGGCAGCAGAGCGCCGACCGCGCCGCGGACAAGGCCGCGGACCGCATCATCGCCGGCATCCGCCGCCCGCGGATCCCGCAACGGGACTTCCCCGTCACCGACTTCGGCGCCGTCGCCGACGGCACGACCGACAACACCCGCGCCCTGGCCGCGGCTGTCCGCACCGCCCACGAGGCCGGCGGCGGACGGGTGGTCGTGCCCGCCGGTACCTGGGCGACCGGCCCCGTCCACCTGCTCTCCCGCGTCGAACTGCACCTTGCGGCGGGCGCCACCCTGCTGTTCACGACCGACCCCGCGGCCTACCTGCCCACCGTGTTCAGCAGGTGGCAGGGCATCGAGCTGATGAACTTCTCGCCGCTGATCTACGCCTACGGCCAGCACGACATCGCCCTCACCGGATCGGGCGTGCTGGACGGCCAGGCGTCCACGGACAACTGGTACACGTGGGGAAAACCCGGCGGCAGCGACTTCGCCGCCCTGGAGGCGAGCGCCGACGCGGGCGTGCCCGTCGCGCAGCGCGACGGCGCGAACTACCACCTCCGGCCCACCTTCGTCGAGCCCTACCGGTGCGAGCGCGTGCTGATCGAAGGCGTCACCCTCAGGAACTCGCCGTTCTGGAACCTGCACCCCACGCTCTGCCAGGACGTGACGATCCGCGGTGTCACCGTCGAGTCCAGCGGCCCCAACACCGACGGCTGCGACCCGGAGTCGTGCGACGGGGTGCTCATCGACCGGGTCTCCTTCAACACCGGTGACGACTGCATCGCCGTCAAGGCCGGGCGCAACACCGACGGCCGGCGGGTCGACGTCCCCTGCCAGAACCTCGTCGTCCAGAACTCCACCTTCGCCAACGGGCACGGCGGCATCACCCTGGGCAGCGAGATGACCGGCGGCATCCGCAACGTCTACGGCCGCGACCTGACCATGTCCTCGACCGGACTGCGCGCCGGCCACCGGCTGAAGACCAACTCGGTGCGCGGCGGGTTCCTGGAGAACAGCAACGTCTACCGGGTCGACGTCCAGGCGATCGGCGGACCGCTGCTGCTCATCGACTTCACCTACGGCGAGGGCGACACCGGCACCTACCCGCCGACCGTGACCGGCATCAACCTGAGCCACTGGTCGGTCGCCTCCGCCTCCCAGGGCTGGGACATCCAGGGCTACGCCCACGACCCGGTCGGCACCGTGCGGCTCAGCGACATCACCATCGACGGCCCGCTGAGCGCGGCGAACGTCGCGGAGAACATCACCGACCTGCGGCTCGACCACGTGCTCATCGACGGAGTCGAGCAGTAGGGCGCCGCCGGCCCACCCGCCCCTCCTCTGCAAGGAGAACAACCATGGAACGCCACTGGGGAGTCGACCGCCGGACGGTGCTGCGCGGCATCGCCGGAGTCTCCTCCGCCACCTTGATGACCCGGGTGATGCAAAGCGAGGCCGCGGCAGCCACCGCCCCGTCGGGAGCGCCGGCCGGGGGAGCCACGAGCACCGTCGACCGGCAGGCGCTCGTCGCCCGGCACCGGGTGGTGCGCCACGCCAGCGACCTCGACCTGCCGGTCCAGGTGGGCAACGGCCGCTTCGCGTTCGGCGCCGACGTCAGCGGGCTGCAGACCTTCGTCCCGTTCAACACGCTCTCCGATTGGGGCTGGCACGTCGACGCGCTCCCGCCCGGCAAGACCGTGTCCGACTACCACGGCACGATCTGGCCGACCTACGGACGCGACGTCTCCTACTGGAGCGGCGACAAGAACGAGCCCGAACTCAACAACTGGCTCCGCGAGAACCCGCACCGGGCGAACCTCGGCAGGATCGGCCTGCGCCTGCTCAAGCAGGACGGCACGGAAGCCTCGGAGAGCGACCTGACCGGCATCGTCCAGGAACTCGACCCCTGGACCGGCGTGCTGCACAGCGAGTTCCAGCTCGAAGGCACCCTCGTCACCGTGGACACCGCATGCCACCCCGGCGCCGACGTCGTCGGCGCGCAGATCCGCTCGGACCTGATCGGCCTGGGGCGCCTGACGGCGTTCCTCGACTTCCCCTACGCGACCCGCGCCGGGCTGAACAAGATGGAGGCGCCGTACGTCGGCTTCTACGACCGCCCGCAGCTGCACACCACCGACCTGCGCGGCAACGTGCTGACGCACACGATGGACGGCACCCGCTACCAGGTCGGGCTGTCCCTGTCCCCGGGGGCCCGCGTCGCCCGGGTCGACCCCGCGCGGCACCGCTACGCGATCACGGGCCGCGGGGACGCCCTCGACCTCGCCGCGCTCTACGCGCCCGAGGTCAAGGGCCGGATCCCGTCCGCGGCCGAGGTGACCGGGCAGAGCCGGGTCTGGTGGCCGCGGTACTGGCGGACCGGTGGCGCGGTCGACCTGTCCGCCAGCAGCGACCCGCGGTGGAGCGAGCTGGAGCGCCGCATCGTCCTGAGCCAGTACCACCTCGCGGTGAACGACGCCGGCAACGACCCGGCGCAGGAGTCGGGTCTGGTCAACAACGGCTGGTACGGCAAGTTCCACATGGAGATGTACTGGTGGCACGCCTTCCACTACGCGCTCTGGCAGCGGTGGCCGCTGCTCGACCGCAGCACCGACATCTACCGGCGGTTCCTTCCCAGCGCGCAGGACCGCGCGGAGGCCCAGGGCTTCCGCGGCGCGCGGTGGCCGAAGATGACGACGGCGTACGGCGACGCGATCGGCCGCGAGTCGCCCGGCGAGCCCACGGCGCTCCTGCTGTGGCAGCAGCCGCATCTGATGTTCCTCGCGGAGCTGGACTACCAGGCGCACCCCAAGCAGAGCACCCTCGTCAAGTGGGACAAGGTCCTCCACGAGGGCGCCGAGTTCATCGCCTCGTTCGCGAACCGCGAGGACGGCGGCCGCTACGTGATCGGGCCGCCCCTGATGTGCTGCAACGAGCGCAACGACTCCGCGACGACCATGAACCCCACCTTCGAGCTGTCCTACTGGAAGTTCGCGCTGAGGATCGCCCAGCAGTGGCGCGAGCGGCTGGGGCGGGCACGCGACCCGCACTGGGACGACGTCCTCGCCCACCTGGCGCCGCTCCCGGTCGAGGACGGCCTCTACGTGCTGTACGAGGGCGTGCCGGACATGTGGACCCAGCACAACAACAATCACCCCGATCCCGTCGCCGCGTACGGCATGCTGCCCGGCGACGGCGTGGACGTCGGCGTGATGCGCGCGACGACGCAGAAGGTGCGGCAGACCTGGCCGGTGAGCGACCTGTACAGCTGGGACTTCCCCCTGCTCGCCCTGAACGCGGCACGGTTGGGGGACACCGAGGCGGCCGTCGACTACCTGCTCCACGACCGCTTCGGGTTCACGGACACCGGCCTGCCGGCCAGCGGCAAGAGCGGCGTGCCCTCCCCCTACTTCCCCGGCGCCGGCGCCCTGCTGTACACCGTGGCGATGATGTGCGCCGGCTGGGGCGACTCCCCGTCCGGCGTGCGCGGCGCGCAGGGGCGGGCCGGATCCGGCGGCAGCGCTCCCGGCTTCCCGCAGGGCTGGTCGGTGAGCTGGGAGAACCTCGCCCCGGCCCTGTGATCCTGGCCGTGTGACCCCGGCTTT
>WRCZ01000031.1 GCA_009783685.1 Actinomycetes bacterium | reverse complement strand
GCCCGGTGAGCACCACCTACCGGCTCGACCACACCGACAAGCGCTTCGTCGCCCGCGTGCTCTCGGCCTGGTCGGTGTCGAAGAACCTGTGCATCGCGGCGCTGACCATCGCGTGGGGCGTGCTCGCCAGTGCCACCAGCCCGCGCGTCTCGATCCTTACCGCGGGCATCCTGCTGCTGGGCACACCGCTGCTGCTGCTCGCGGTGGGCTGCGCGCTGGTGTGGTGCGACTACCACTGGCCGCTGGACGTGCTGGCCAGCTGGTGCCTGACGCTCACGCTGCTGTCCGGGGTGGCCGCCGCCCAGGTCCTGGCCCGGGCGGCGCACCGGGACGCCCCGGGCGCCGCCGGCTCCGGCGGCGCCCCGGACGAGGGGCTCAACTGTTCGTCGGGAAGCCCAGGTTGATGCCGCCGTGGGACGGGTCGAGCCACCGCTGGGTGACGGCCTTGCCCCGGGTGAAGAACTTCACGCCGTCCTCGCCGTAGGCGTGCGCGTCACCGAACAGCGACGACTTCCAGCCGCCGAACGAGTAGTAGGCGACGGGCACCGGGATCGGCACGTTGATGCCGACCATGCCGACCTCCACCTCGTGCTGGAAGCGCCGGGCGGCGCCTCCGTCGTTGGTGAACAGGGCGGTGCCGTTGCCGTACGGGTTGGCGTTGATGAGCGCGAGCCCCTCGTCGTACGAGCCGACGCGGACGACGGACAGCACCGGGCCGAAGATCTCGTCGTCGTAGACGGACATGCCGGGCTTGACGTGGTCGAAGAGGGTGGGGCCGAGCCAGAAGCCGTCGGCCTCCGCGCCGGTGAGCGGGTGGGTGCGGCCGTCGACGGCGAGGGTGGCGCCGTCGGTGACGCCCGCGTCGAGGTAGGCGGTGACCTTGTCGCGGTGGACGCCGGTCACCAGCGGGCCCATCTCGGAGCCGGCCGCGCAGCCCGGGCCCACCGTCAGGCCGGCGATGCGCTGCTTGATCCGCTCGACCAGGTCGTCGCCGACCGGGTCGACCGCGACCAGCACCGACACCGCCATGCAGCGCTCACCGGCCGCGCCGAAGCCGGCGTTGACCGCGGCGTCGGCGGCGAGGTCCAGGTCGGCGTCGGGCAGCACCAGCATGTGGTTCTTGGCGCCGCCGAGCGCCTGCACGCGCTTGCCGTAGCGGGTGCCGGTCTCGTACACGTAGCGGGCGATCGGGGTGGAGCCGACGAACGAGACGGACTTGATGTCGGGGTGCTCCAGCAGCCGGTCGACGGCCGGCTTGTCGCCGTGCACGACGTTGAACACGCCGTCGGGCAGGCCGGCCTCCTTCCACAGCTCGGCGAGGAAGTTCGCCGCCGACGGGTCCTTCTCGGACGGCTTGACGACCACCGTGTTGCCCACCGCGATGGCGATCGGGAAGAACCACATCGGCACCATGGCCGGGAAGTTGAACGGGGAGATGATCGCCACCGGGCCGAGCGGCTGCCGGATGGAGTAGACGTCGATGCCGGTGGACGCCTGCTCGGTGAAGGCGCCCCTGCTCAGCTGCGCGATACCGCAGGCGTACTCCACGACCTCCAGGCCGCGGGCGACCTCGCCGAGCGCGTCGGAGTGCACCTTGCCGTGCTCGGAGACGATGAGCGCGGCGAGGTCGTCGCGGCGGGCGTTGAGCAGCTCGCGGAACGCGAAGAGCACCGCCGTGCGCTTGGCCACGGAGGTGTGCCGCCAGTCCTGGAACGCCTCCAGGGCCGCGCTGACCGCCTGGTCGACGACGGTGTGGTCGGCGAAGTCCACCTGGCGGGTGACCTTGCCGGTCGCCGGGTCGTAGACGTCGCCGCGGCGTTCGGAGGTGCCGGTCCACGGCCGGCCGGCGATCCAGTGGGTGAGGTGCTCGGTCGTCACGGGATGACCCTTCCTTCGTCGGTTCCGCCAGTGTCGTCAGGGCCCGCCGGGCCCGGCAAGCACCACGCTGTCGGGCTGCGGCGGTTCCGCCTTACACACCGTAGGCCGGGCGGGCCCGGCGATGCGGGGTCCGGCCCGCGGCGCGGGGCTCGCGCCGTGCGATGAGCGGCCCCCCGGCGCAGAGCCTGGCGTGCGGCGTGTGGCCTGCGGCGTGCCGTCCGCGGCATGCCGGGGGCCGCCGCGGGTGCTCAGCCGCCGGCGACCTTGGCGGCCGCCTCGTGCATGGCCATCTCCAGCACCAGCGGGTCGGTGAGGTGCCCGGTGCCGTCCGGCGGGACGAGCCAGCGCACCCCGCCGGTGGGCCGCCCGGGATAGGGGACCACGATCCAGGTGCCGCGCCCGGCGACCCGCACGCCCGTGCCGAGCCACCGGGTGGAGGTGCCGGCCGGGACCAGGAAGCCCATGCGGGCGTCGCCGAAGTCGGCGAGCACCGGGCCGGGCCGGTCGACCATCCGGTTGAGGACGTCCAGCGTGGGGTACCCCAGGCGCGCGCCGATGATCAGCACGTCCCACAATCGCCCGGCCGGGAGCAGGGTCACTCCCAGCGGGTTGCGCTCCCACTCCCAGCGGCACCCCTCGGGATCGGGTGCCACCGACACCAGCCAGTCCACCGCGCTCTTCGCTCCGGCGCTGCCCATACGGCCTTCCTTCCACGTCGTGACGTACGTCCTCGGCGTCACGGGGAAGACAGGGGCGGTGCGGAACTCTTACGCGGGTTCGGCGACTTTTCTTACCACCGGGTAGGTGACCTGCGTCACACCCTCGGTTCAGCTGTCGAAGCCGAGGCCGGCACGGTCCAGCGCGCGCAGCCACAGGTTGCGCCGGCCCTCGGAGGCGTCGGCGCGGGCCAGCGACCAGCGGGTGAGGCCGATGCCGGCCGAGGCGAGCGGCTCGGGCGGGAACGGCAGCGGCTTCCTGCGCACCATGGCCAGCCCGGTCCGTTCGGTGGACCGCCCGGCGAGCAGGTCGAGCATCACCTCGGCGCCGAACCGGGTCGCACCGACGCCGAGCCCGGTGTAGCCGGCGGCGTAGGCGGCCCGGCCGCCGTGGGCGCTGCCGAAGAACGCCGAGAAGCGGGTGCAGGTGTCGATCGCGCCGCCCCACACATGGCTGAAGCGCAGACCCTCCAACTGCGGGAAGCAGGTGAAGAAGTGCCGGGCCAGCTTCAGGTAGGTCTCCGGGCGGTGCTCGTACGCGGCGCCCATCCGGCCGCCGCGCGGGTAGATCGCGTCGTAGCCGCCCCACAGGATGCGCTGGTCGGCGGTGAGCCGGAAGTAGTGGAACTGGTTGGCGCTGTCGCCCAGGCCCTGCCGGCCGCGCCAGCCGATCGACGCGAGCTGCCCCGCGTCGAGCGGCTCGGTCACCAGCGCGTAGTCGTAGACGGGCACGGTGTACGGCCGCACCCGGCGCAGCAGCGACGGGAAGACGCCCGAGGCGAGGGCCACGTGGTGGGCGCGGATCCGGCCGTAGGGGGTGCGCACCGCCAGCGCCGGGCCGTTCCTGACCAGGTCGGTGGCGGGCGTGTGCTCGTAGATCCGCACGCCGAGGCGGGCGGCGGCGCGCTGGAGCCCCCAGGCGAGCTTGGCGGGGTGCACCATGGCGACGCCGTCGCGGTCGTAGAGCCCGCCGTGGAAGGTGGGCGAGTCGACCTCGGCGCGGACCCGGTCGCGGTCGAGCAGTTCCAGGTCCATGCCGTGCCGGGCGGCCAGTTCCGCGGCCTCCTGAAGCTCCTCCCACTGGTGCGGGGCGGTCGCCACGTCGATCTCGCCGGTGCGCTCGAAGTCGCAGTCGATGCCGTACCGGACCAGGGTCTCCTCGATGGCGTCGAGGTTGCGCCGGCCCAGGTCCTGCAGCAGGTCGAACTCCTGGGGCCAGCGGGCGAGTCCGTTGAACGCGCCGTGGGTGAGGCTGGCCGCGCAGAAGCCGCCGTTGCGGCCGGAGGCGGCGCCGCCGATCCGGTCGGCCTCGACCAGCACCACGTCCCTGGCCGGGTCGCGCTCCTTGGCCAGCAGCGCGGTCCACAGCCCGCTGTAGCCGCCGCCGACCACCAGCAGGTCGCAGTGCTCCTCCCCGGCCAGCGCGCCGGCCGGCTCGGGCCGGCCGGGGTCGGCCAGCCAGTACGGGGCCGGTTCCGCGTCGGCGAGGCTGCGGGCAGGGTCCATGGTGGTCACGCCTTCGCTTTCCGTCGGCCGCCGATCAACTGCCCGCCCAGCACCAGCAGGACGGCGATCGCGAACATCGCCGTGCCGATGACGTTGACCTGGACCGGCGTGCCGCGCTGTGCCGAGCCCCAGACGAACATCGGGAAGGTGACGGTGCTCCCGGCGTTGAAGCTCGTGATGATGTAGTCGTCGAAGGAGAGCGCGAAGGACAGCAGGGCGCCGGCGGCGATGCCGGGCGCGGCCAGCGGCAGCGTGATCCGCAGGAACGTCTGCAGCGGGGAGGCGTACAGGTCCTGCGCGGCCTGCTCCAGGCGCGGGTCCATGCTCATCACCCGGGCCTTGACCGCGGTCACCACGAAGCTCAGGCAGAACATGATGTGGGCGATGAGGATCGTCCAGAAGCCGAACTGGATGCGCATGTTGAGGAAGAGGGTGCCGAGCGAGGCGCCCATCACCACCTCGGGCATCGCCATCGGCAGGAAGATCAGCATGTTGGTGGCGGCCCGGCCGCGGAAGCGGTAGCGGGCCAGCGCGAACGCGGTCAGGGTGCCGAGCACCGTCGCGCCGATCGTGGCGTAGACGGCGATCTTGAGGCTGAGGGTGAGCGAGCCGCACATGTCGGCGACGCCGCAGGGGTGCTGCCAGGCGTCGGTGGAGAAGGTGTTCCAGGTGTAGTTGAAGCGGCCCTTCGGCTTGTTGAAGGAGAAGAGCAGCACCACCAGGTTGGGCAGGATGAGGTAGACGAGGGTGAGCACCCCCGCGATCACCACGAGGTTCCTGCGCATCCATCGGATCGGGCGCATCAGACCAGCTCCTCCGTTCCCGCCCTGCGGATGTAGAGGGTGACGATCGCCAGGATGGCGGCCATCAGGATGAAGGACAGGGCGGCCGCCGTCGGGTAGTCCAGCACCCGCAGGAACTGGGACTGGATGACGTTGCCGATCATCTTCTGGTTGGTGGAGCCCAGCAACTCGGCGTTGATGTAGTCGCCGGACGCCGGGATGAAGGTGAGCAGCGTGCCGGCCACCACGCCGGGCATGGAGAGCGGGAACGTCACCTTGCGGAAGGTGGTGAACGGCGTGGCGTAGAGGTCGCCCGACGCCTCGTGCAGCCGGCCGTCCACGCGCTCCAGCGAGGTGTAGAGCGGCAGGATCATGAACGGCAGGAAGTTGTAGGTGAGTCCGCAGACCACCGCCAGCGGGGTGGCCATCACCCGGTGGCCCTCGGTGAGGCCCAGCCAGGTGGTGGCGTCCAGCACGTGGATGTCGTTGAGGAAGGACACCAGCGGGCTCTGGTCGGCGAGGATCGTCTCCCAGGCCAGCGTGCGGATCAGGAAGCTGGTGAAGAACGGCGCGATCACCAGGACGAGCACCACGTTGCGCCAGCGGCCGGCGCGGAAGGCGATGGTGTAGGCCAGCGGGTAGCCGATCGCCAGGCACAGCACGGTGGCGATGCCCGAGTAGACCAGCGAGCGCACGAAGTGCGGCCAGTACTCGGTGAGCGCGTCCCAGTAGGTGGCGAAGTGCCAGGTGACCTTGAAGCCGGTGTCCAGCGAGCCGGTCTGCACCGAGGTCGACGCCTGGTAGACCATCGGCGCGACGAAGAACACCAGCAGCCAGACCACGCCGGCGAGCAGCAGCAGGTACGGCACGCTGCGCCGGCGGCGGGCGGCCCGCTTGAGGGCGGCGGGCACCGGCACCGGGTCGGGCGGCGCCTCGGTCACGGGCGCGGGAGCGGAGGCGGCGGTCATGCGGCGGCACCTCCGGCGTCCGGCTCGTCGTCGGTGTCGATGCCGGCCTCGATGTCCTGGGCGGCGTCCAGGCCGAAGGTGTGCTCGGGGTTCCAGTGCAGGACCACGGGCGCGCCGGGCACCAGCCGGCCGTCGCGCTCCACGTTGGGCACGAACACCTCGAGGTCGGGGCAGACCGGGCTGTCGATCACGTACTGGGTGGACACGCCGATGAAGCTGGAGTCGACGATCCGGCCCTGGACCCGGTTGCGGCCGGCGGGTATCGCGTCCTCGTCGTCGCGGTGGGCCAGGGTGATCTTCTCCGGCCGTACGCCCGCCAGCACCTTGTCGCCGGTGGCGACGTCGGCGCGGCAGCGGGCGGCCGGCAGGGTGAGCTTCTGCCCGGCCGACACCAGGTGCAGCTCGTCGCCGTGCACCCCGGTGACCTCGGCCGCGATCAGGTTGGACGTGCCGAGGAAGTTGGCGACGAAGGTGGAGCCGGGGTTCTCGTAGAGGTCGGCGGGGGCGCCCATCTGCTCGACCCGGCCGGCGTTCATCACCGCGACGGTGTCGGCCATCGTCATGGCCTCCTCCTGGTCGTGGGTGACGTGCACGAAGGTGATGCCGACCTCGGTCTGGATCCGCTTGAGCTCCAGCTGCATCTGGCGGCGCAGCTTGAGGTCGAGGGCGCCCAGCGGCTCGTCGAGCAGCAGCACCTGCGGCTTGTTGATCAGGGCGCGGGCGACCGCGACGCGCTGCTGCTGGCCGCCGGACAGCTGGTGCGGGCGGCGGCGGGCCAGCGGGCCCAGCTGGACCAGATCGAGCATGTCGCCGACCTGCTGCTTGACCGACTTGATGCCGCGCCGGCGCAGCCCGAACGCGACGTTCTCGTAGATGTCCAGGTGCGGGAAGAGCGCGTAGTTCTGGAACACCGTGTTGACCGGGCGCTTGTACGGCGGCAGCGCGGTGACGTCCCGGCCGCCGAGCCGCACCGAGCCGGAGCTCGGGTCCTCCAGCCCGGCGATCATCCGCAGCGTGGTGGTCTTGCCGCAGCCGGACGCACCGAGCAGCGCGAAGAACGAGCCGGCCGGCACGGCGAGGTCGAGCGGGTGGACGGCGGTGAAGGACCCGTAGGTCTTGCTGATCCCGGTGAGGCGGACGGCGTCGCCGGCCGCCTCGGGGCTCGTGCTGGGGGTGGTCATGGGGATGTCCTCGTGGGGTGCGGAGCGGCGGGCGGGCACGGCGTCACGCGCCGATGAGCTTGGAGAACTTCTCCTCGTACCGCGTGTCCTCGTCCTGGGTGAGGGAGCGGAACTGGTGCGACTTGGCGTCCATCGCGGCGTCCGGCACGATCATCGGGTTGTCGGCGAGCGACTTGTCGATCTTCGCCAGATAGGGCTGCACCCCGGCCACCGGGCTCACGTAGTTGATGTACGCCGACACCTGCGCGGCGACCGCGGGCTCGTAGTAGTAGTCGATGAGCTTCTCGGCGTTGGTCTTGTGCCGGGCCTTGTTGGGGATCAGCAGGTTGTCGGTGGAGAACAGGAACCCGGCGTCGGGGAAGACGTACTCGATGTCCGGGTCGTCCAGCCGCAGCTGCACCAGGTCGCCGGCCCACGCCATGCACGCGGCGATGTCGCCCTTGCTCAGCCCGTCGGTGTAGTCGTTGCCGGTGAACTTGCGGATCTGCTGGCTGTCGACGGCCTTCTGGATGCGGGCGATCGCCGCGTCGTAGGTGTCGTCGGTGACGGTCTCGGGGGCGTGGCCCATGTCGAGCAGGGTCATGCCGATGGTGTCGCGCATCTCGGAGAGCAGCGCGACCCGGCCCTTGAGCGAGGCGTCGTCGAGCAGTTGGGACACCGAGCTGACCTTCCGGCCGCCGGTGGCCTTCTTGTTGTAGGCGATGCAGGTGGCGATGCCCTGCCACGGGTAGGAGTAGGCGCGGCCCGGGTCCCAGTCGGGGTTGCGGAAGCGCTGCGCGAGGTTGGTGAAGGCGTGCGGCAGGTTGGCCGGGTTGAGCTGCTGGATCCAGCCGAGCCGGATCATCCGGGCGGCGAGCCAGTCGGTGAGCACCATCAGGTCGCGGCCGGTGTCCTGGCCGGCGGACAGCTGCGGCTTGATCTTGCCGAAGAACTCGACGTTGTCGTTGATGTCCTCGGTGTAGTTGACCTTGATGCCGGTGCGCTTGGTGAACGCCTCCAGGGTCGGGCGGTGCTTCCCGTCGTCGGTGACGTCGATGTACTCGGTCCAGTTGGAGAAGTTGACGATCTTCTCGGTGGCCGAGTGGTCGGTGGACGGCGTGTTGCTGCCGGTGCGGCTGGCGGCCGGGATCCCGCAGGCGGTCAGTCCCGCCGTGGCGACCGCGCCGAGGGCGCCGGCGCGCAGCAGCGACCGGCGGGCGAGGGCCCCGCGGCCGTTGGTCATGCTGCGCTGGGTCGCCGCGCGCTGCGCCGGCGACAGGGGCTCGTACTGCTCCATGGGGGGTGCCCTTCCGGATTACCGGTGTGACCGGTCGGTGAAGACGGTGCGGTGCCAGTCCTTGCGCGCGACCGCGGTGTTGTCCGACATCACGTGCTTGACCTGGGTGTACTCCTCGAAGGAGTACAGGGACATGTCCTTGCCGTAGCCGGACGCCTTGGCGCCGCCGTGCGGCATCTCGCTGACGATCGGGATGTGGTCGTTGATCCAGACGCAGCCGGCGGCGAGCGTGCGGCTGGCCAGGCCGGCCCGGTAGACGTCCCTGGTCCAGGCGGACGCGGCCAGGCCGTAGGGGGTGTCGCCGGCGAGCGCCAGCCCTTCGTCGTCGCCGTCGAAGGGCAGCACGGCGAGCACCGGGCCGAAGATCTCCTGCTGGACGGCCTCGCTGTGCTGCGGGGCGCCGGCCAGCAGGGTCGGGAAGTAGTAGGCGCCGGCGGCGAGTTCGCCGCCTGGGGCCGCGCCGCCGGTGACCACGGTGGCGTAGCCCCGGGCGCGTTCCACGACGGCCGCCACCCGGTCGCGGTGGGCGTGGGTGATCAGCGGGCCGAGGTCGGTGTCCGGGTCGGACGGGTCGCCGAGCCGCACGTCCCGCATGAGGTCGGCGACGCCGGCCACGAAGGCGTCGTACAGCGGGCGCTGGACGTAGGCGCGGGTCGCGGCGGTGCAGTCCTGGCCGCCGTTGATCAGGCTCGCGGCGACCGCGCCGTGCACCGCGGCCTCCAGGTCGGCGTCGTCGAAGACCACGAAGGGCGCCTTGCCGCCGAGTTCGAGGTGCACCCGCTTGACGCCGCCGGCCGCGAGGGCGGCGATCCGGCGGCCGACGGCGGTGGAGCCGGTGAACGACGTCATCGCGACGTCCGGGTGGGCCACGAGGTGCTCGCCCGCGTCCGGCCCGGTGCCGGTGACGATGTTGACCACGCCGTCGGGCAGCCCGGCCTCGGTCGCGGCCTGCGCGAACATCAGCGAGGTGAGCGGGGTCAGCTCCGAGGGCTTGAGCACGATGGTGTTGCCGGCGGCCACCGCCGGGAGGATCTTCCACGCGGCCATCTGCAGCGGGTAGTTCCAGGGCGCGATGGAGCCGACCACGCCGACCGGCTCGCGCCGGATGTAACTGGTGTGGTCGGGGCTGTACTCGGCGGCGGCGACGCCCTGCAACTGGCGGGCCGCGCCGGCGAAGAACGCGGTGTTGTCCACGGTTCCCGGGACGTCGAACTCGCGGCTGAGCCGGATCGGCTTGCCGCACTGCGCGGTCTCGGCGCGGGCGAGGTCCTCGGCCATGCCGTCCAGCACGCCGGCCAGCCGGTGCAGCGCCTGCGACCGCTCCCCCGGGCTCGCCGCGGCCCACTCGGGAAGCGCCGCCCGGGCCGCCGCGACCGCCGCGTCCACGTCGGCCGGCCCCGCGGTGCGGTAGGTCCACACGGCCTGCCCGCTCGCGGGGTCGACGACGAAATGCGTACCAGTGGCACCGCCGCTCCCCTCGACGGCCCGGCCGCCGATGTGGTGGGCGGCGGTGCCGAAGCGTTCCGCCACGTCGCTTACGTGGTGCATCCCATGTCTCCTCGCCGATTGCCGCCCTGCAAAACCGCTTGGCAGCGTGGCCAAACCCTGGGTTGGTGGCCGATCCTGGCAGAGCAGGCGCCCTCCAACAAGGGATTCCGTTGTTGCCTTTTGGTTACGCGACGAAATCTGTGTATCGGGTGGCTCGCCAGCAGGTGGCGGCACGCCGTACGCTGCCGGGCACGCCGGGGCCGGGCCAAGGCACAGTCCGCAAGGAACCGGCAGCCCCGCCCTTACACAGTGGCGGCCCGCCATCCCCCGTGGCCGGCGGCCCGCTGCCCACCGGAGGTACCCGTGCTCCCCACCGTCGCCGAAGTCCTGGAGCTGGACGCGTTCCGCCCGGGCGGTCCTGTCGTGGTGGCCGGGCACCGGAACCTGGCCGCCGAGGTGCGCTGGGTGCACGTGAGCGAGCTGACCGACATCGCGGGGATGCTGCGCGGCGGCGAACTGGTGCTGACCACCGGCGTGATGCTGCCGGACGACCGCGAGTCGCTCGCCGCCTACGCCGACGCGCTGGCCGACGTGGGCGCCGCCGGGCTGGTCGTGGAGCTGGGCCGCCGCTACGCCGAGGACCTGCCCAAACCCCTGGTGCGGGCGGCCGAGCGGCGCGGGCTGCCACTGGTCGCGCTGCGCGAGGAGGTGCGGTTCGTCGCCGTGACCGAGGCGGTGCACGCCCTGGTCCTCAACGCGCACTACACCCGGCTGCGTGCCTCGGAGGCGGTGCACCAGACCTTCAACGAGCTGGCCGTGGAGGGGGCCGAGCCCGCCGACATCCTGGGCGAGGTGGCGCGGATGGCCGGCGCCCCCGCGGTGCTGGAGAACCTCTCCCACCAGGTGCTGGCCTTCGCGCCCGCCGGGCAGGACCCGCAGGTCCTGCTGGACGCCTGGGAGCGCAGGTCCCGCGCGGTGGCGCCGGCGGGCAGGACCGGGTTCGACCCGCGGTCCGGCTGGCTTGTGACCGCCGTCGGCGCGCGCGGGCGCGACTGGGGACGGCTGGTGCTGGTCGGCGCGGACGGCCCGCAGACCCACGCCGTACTGCTGGAACGCGCCGCCGCCACCCTCGCCCTGGGCCGGCTGCTGGACCGCGACCGCGAGTCCCTGGAGCGCCAGACCCACCGCACCCTGCTGTCCGGGATCCTCACCCACGCGCTGACCGTCTCGGACGTCGCCCTGCGGGCCCGGGCGCTGGGCGTGCCGCTGGACGGCCGCCGGCTGGTCGGCGTGATGCTGCGGCAGCTCGGCGGCCAGCCGTCGGCCGCCCTGGAGGCGCAGGCGCGGCTGCGGGACTTCACCGAGTACGCGGCGCTGGCGGTCCGCGAGCGCGGGCTGAGCGCGCTGACCGGCGCGCTGGACGACGGCACGGTGGGGGTGCTGGTCTCGCTGGGGCCGCACGACGAGGAGCAGTCCGTGCTGGACGGCCTGGCGGCCGCGCTGAAGGCCGGCCCGCCGTGCCTGATGGCCGCGGGCTCCAGCGTGGCCGCGCTGCGCGACGCCCGCCGCTCGCTGCTGGAGGCCGCGCAGATAGCCGACGCCGCCGAGCACGGCGGCCGGCCGGACGGCGGCGCCCGTGGTTACTACCGGCTGCCCGACATCCGGCTGCGCGGCCTGCTCCACCTGCTGCGCGACGACGCGCGGCTGCAGACGTACGTGGAGCGCGAGCTGGGCCTGCTGCTGGCGTACGACGCGGAGCACGGCACGGACCTGGTGCGCATCCTCGGCGTCTACCTGGCGTGCGGCCGCAACAAGTCCGCGGCGGCCGACGCCGCGCATCTGTCCCGCCCGTCGTTCTACGACCGGCTGCGGCGCGTGGAGTCGGTGCTCGGCGTGGACCTGGACCAGGTGGAGTCGTGCCTGTCGCTGCACGTGGCCCTGCTGGCGCTGGACGCGGTGCGCCGCTGAGCACCCCCGGGCCGCCCGGCCGGCCCGTCTACGATGGGCCGACCGGCAGCGATCCTGCGGCACACGGCCACGGGACCCCGGCCTGTGCGCCGCGCCGGCGCAGCAGCGACGAAGGAGCAGGCATGAGCGACCTCGCACCCGGCACCGCGACCAGGACCGCGGAGGGCCTGGACGCTTTCATCGCCGGACTGCCGAAGGCCGAACTGCACGTCCACCACGTGGGGTCCGCCTCGCCCCGCATCGTCGCGGAGCTCGCCGCCCGCCACCCGGACTCCTCGGTCCCCGAGGACCCGGCGGCCCTCGCCGAGTACTTCACCTTCCGGGACTTCGCGCACTTCATCCAGGTGTACCTGTCGGTCGTCGACCTGATCAGGGACCCCGAGGACGTCCGGCTGCTCACCTTCGAGGTGGCCCGCGACATGGCCCGGCAGAACATCCGCTACGCGGAGCTGACCGTCACCCCGTACAGCTCGACCCGGCGCGGGATCCCGGGCCCGGCGTTCATGGAGGCCATCGAGGACGCCCGCAGGGCGGCCGAGGCGGAGCTGGGCGTGACGCTCCGCTGGTGCTTCGACATCCCGGGCGAGGCGGGCCTGGAGTCCGCGGAGGAGACGGCCCGGCTGGCGCTCGTGGGGCAGCCGGACGGCCTGGTCTCGTTCGGCCTCGGCGGGCCCGAGATCGGCGTGCCGCGGCCGCAGTTCAAGCCGTACTTCGACCGGGCGCGGGCGGCGGGCCTGCACAGCGTGCCGCACGCGGGCGAGACGACCGGGCCGCAGACCGTGTGGGACGCGCTGCGCGAGCTGGGCGCCGAGCGGATCGGGCACGGCACCAGCGCCGCGCAGGACCCGCGGCTGCTGGAGCACCTGGCCGAGCACGGCATCCCGCTGGAGGTCTGCCCGACCTCGAACATCGCCACCCGCGCGGTCGCCGTGCTGGAGGAGCACCCGATCCGGCAGATGGTCGACGCGGGCGTGCTCGTCACCGTCAACAGCGACGACCCGCCGATGTTCGGCACCGACCTCAACACCGAGTACGGCGTGGCCGCCCGGCTGCTGGGCCTGGACCGGGCCGGGGTGGCGGCGCTGGCGAAGAACGCCGTCCAGGCCTCGTTCCTGGACGCCCGGGGCAAGGCCGGGATCGCCGCGGAGATCGACGCCTACACCGCGTCCTGGGGCTGACGTGGCCCTGGCCGTCGCGCACCGCGGTGACCCCTACGTGCACCGCGAGAACACGCTGCCCTCGGTCGGTTCAGCGCTGGCCAAGGGCGCGGACGTGGTGGAGGTGGACGTCCGGGTCACCCGCGACGGGGTGCCGGTGCTGCTGCACGACGCGACCCTGGAGCGGCTGTGGGGGTGCGAGGATCCCGTCGCCTCGCTCACCTTCGACCAGGTCTTCGAGACCACCGGCGGTGGCGTGCCCCCGCTGGCCGACGCCCTGGCGATGCTCGGCGACCGCCCGGCCGGCCGGATGCTGCTCGACCTGACCGAGGTCGGGCAGGCGGCGCCGTCCCTGGCCGCGGTCGAAGCGGCGGGCCTGGGCGAACGGGTCTACTACTGCGGGGAACTCGCCGCGATGCGCGAGGTACGGGCGCTGGCCGGCGACGCCGAGATCGCCATGACCTGGAAGACCTCGGTACGGCCCGGGGAGCCGCTGCTGGCCGCGCTCCGGCCGCGCTGGCTCAACCTGCGGTTCGGCCTGGTCGACGCGGCGACGGTGGCCTTCGCACGCGACCACGGGCTGCTGGTCGCCGCCTGGACCGCGGACTGGGAGCGGTCCATGTCCCGCCTGCTGGCGCTGGGCGTGGACGCGGTCACCACCAACCGGCTGGACGCGCTGCAGCGCGTGCTGGCGCAGCGCTCCCGCGCCTGACCGCGCAGGGCAGCCCTGAAGATGAAAGCGCCTGACGGCGCCTGAACGAGAGGGGCGGGGTGCGCCGGCGTCCGCCGCACCCCGCCCCTCCGGATCGCCGGTCAGGCGTCCAGGGACGTCATCACGTGCTTGATCCGGGTGTAGTCGTCGAAGCCGTAGGCGGACAGGTCCTTGCCGTAGCCGGACTGCTTGAACCCGCCGTGCGGCATCTCGGCGACCAGCGGGATGTGGGTGTTGATCCACACGCAGCCGAAGTCGAGCCGCTTGGACATCCGCATCGCGCGGCCGTGGTCCTTGGTCCACACCGAGGAGGCGAGCGCGTACTCGACGCCGTTGGCCCACTCGACGGCCTGGTCCTCGTCGGTGAAGGACTGGACGGTGATGACCGGGCCGAACACCTCGCGCTGCACGATCTCGTCGTCCTGCTTCAGGCCGGAGACCACGGTCGGCGCGAAGAAGTAGCCGCTCTCGCCGACCCGGTGGCCGCCGGTCTGCACCTTGGCGTGCGCGGGCAGCCGCTCGATGAAGCCGGTGACCTGGGCCAGCTGGTTGGCGTTGTTGAGCGGGCCGAACAGCACGTCCTCGTCGTCCGGCAGGCCGGTCTTGGTCTCGGCGGCGGCCTTGGTGAGCGCGGCGGTGAACTCGTCGTGGATCGACTCGTGCACCAGCACGCGGGTGGCCGCGGTGCAGTCCTGGCCGGCGTTGAAGAAGCCGGCGACCGCGATGTCCTCCACGGCCTTGGCGATGGCGGCGCTGTCGAGGTCTTCGAACACCACGACCGGGGCCTTGCCGCCCAGCTCCAGGTGGACCCGCTTGACGTCCTTGGCGGCCGAGCCGGCCACCTGGATGCCGGCCCGCACCGAGCCGGTGATGGAGGCCATCGCCGGCACCGGGTGCTCGACCATCATCCGGCCGGTGTCGCGGTCGCCGCACACCACGTTGAACACGCCCTTGGGCAGCACCCCGCCGAGGATCTCGGCGAGCAGCACGGTGGAGGCGGGCGTGGTGTCGGACGGCTTGAGCACCACGGTGTTGCCGGCCGCGATGGCCGGTGCGAACTTCCAGACGGCCATCATCATCGGGTAGTTCCACGGCGCGACCTGCGCGCAGACGCCGACCGGCTCGCGGCGGACGATGGAGGTCATGCCCTCCATGTACTCGCCGGCCGAGCGGCCCTCCAGCATGCGGGCGGCGCCGGCGAAGAACCGGATCTGGTCGACCATCGGCGGGATCTCCTCGCTGGCGGTCAGCCCGATCGGCTTGCCGGTGTTCCGGCTCTCCACCGCGACCAGCTCGTCGGCCCGCGCCTCGATCGCGTCGGCGATCTTCAGCAGCGCCTTCTGCCGCTCGGCGGGGGTGGTGTCGCGCCAGCCGGGGAAGGCCGCGGCGGCCGCGGCCATCGCCGCGTCCACGTCCGCCTGCCCGGACAGCGGCGCCTTCGCGTACGCCTGCCCGGTCACCGGGTCGACCACCTCGGTGGTGCGCCCGTCGGCGGCGTCGCGGAATTCTCCGTCGATGTAGTTGCGCAGAGTACGGAGTTCGGTCACGGCGCTTGCTCCCTGGTCCTACGAGTCGTGTCCATCTACTGAGACGCGTCCCAGCTTAGCCCGAGAACTACTGTATTCGACATACCCACCTCGCCGAAACAACCGATTCGGTGTTACGAGAAGGCCACAGCAACGGATTTCATCGTTGAGGGCTTGCGTGACCGTCGACCTCTCCTGCACAGTGGTGCGCGTGGCCACTCGAGACATGAACGCCGCGTCAAGCCAGATAGACGCGGTGTCGAAGGCGATCATCGAACAGCTCCAGGAGGACGGGCGCCGTCCGTACGCGGCGATCGGCAAGGCCGTCGGCCTGTCGGAGGCCGCCGTGCGCCAGCGCGTGCAGAAACTGCTCGACCAGGGCGTGATGCAGATCGTCGCGGTCACCGACCCGCTCACCGTGGGATTCCGGCGGCAGGCCATGGTCGGCATCACCGTCGAGGGCGACATCGACCCGGTGGCCGAGTCGCTCGCCGCCCTGGACGAGGTCGAGTACGTGGTGATCACCGCGGGCTCCTTCGACCTGCTGGTCGAGATCGTCTGCGAGGACGACGACCACCTGCTGGAGATGATCAACAAGCGGATCCGCGCGCTGCCCGGCGTGCGCTCCACCGAGAGCTTCGTCTACCTCAAGCTCCGCAAGCAGACCTACACCTGGGGAACCAGATAGCCATGGACACCAGCCCGGCAGACCTCTCCAAGACCGCGTACGACCACCTGTGGATGCACTTCACCCGCATGTCGTCGTACGAGAACGCCCCCGTGCCCACCATCGTGCGCGGCGAGGGCTCCTACATCTACGACGACCGCGGCAAGCGGTACGTCGACGGCCTGTCCGGGCTGTTCGTGGTCAACGCCGGGCACGGCCGGCACGAACTCGCCGAGACCGCCTACAAGCAGGCGCAGGAGCTGGCGTTCTTCCCGGTGTGGAGCTACGCCCACCCCAAGGCCGTGGAGCTCGCCGAGCGGCTCGCGCACTACGCGCCCGGCGACCTGAACAAGGTCTTCTTCACCACCGGCGGCGGCGAGGCCGTCGAGACCGCCTGGAAGCTGGCCAAGCAGTACCACAAGCTGAACGGCAACCCCACCAAGTACAAGGTCATCTCACGGGCCGTCGCCTACCACGGCACGCCGCAGGGCGCGCTCTCCATCACCGGACTGCCCGCGCTCAAGGCGCCGTTCGAGCCGCTGGTGCCGGGCGCCCACAAGGTGCCGAACACCAACATCTACCGTGCGCCGCTGTTCGGCGACGACCCGGAGGCCTTCGGCCGCTGGGCCGCCGACCAGATCGAGCAGGAGATCCTGTTCGAGGGCCCGGAGACGGTCGCCGCGGTCTTCCTGGAGCCGGTGCAGAACGCCGGCGGCTGCTTCCCGCCGCCTCCCGGCTACTTCGCCCGGGTCCGCGAGATCTGCGACCGCTACGACGTGCTGCTCGTCTCCGACGAGGTGATCTGCGCCTTCGGCCGGCTCGGGACCATGTTCGCCTGCGACAAGTTCGACTACGTGCCGGACATGATCACCTGCGCCAAGGGCATGACCTCCGGCTACTCGCCGATAGGGGCGTGCATCGTCTCGGACCGGCTGGCCGAGCCCTTCTACCGCGGCGACAACACCTTCCTGCACGGCTACACCTTCGGCGGGCACCCGGTGTCGGCCGCCGTCGCCCTGGCCAACCTCGACATCTTCGAGCGCGAGCGCCTCAACCAGCACGTGCTGGACACCGAGGGCGACTTCTTCGCCACCCTGAAGAAGCTGCACGACCTGCCGATCGTCGGCGACGTCCGCGGCAACGGCTTCTTCTACGGCATCGAGCTGGTGAAGGACAAGGCCACCAAGGAGACCTTCACCGACGAGGAGACCGAGCGGGTCCTGTACGGGTTCCTGTCGAAGAAGCTCTACGACAGCGGCCTGTACTGCCGGGCCGACGACCGGGGCGACCCGGTGGTGCAGCTGGCCCCGCCGCTGATCTCCGACCAGGCCCTGTTCGACGAGATCGAGCAGATCCTGCGCGGCGTGCTCGCCGAGGCGTGGACCAAGCTGTAGCCGCCCCGCACCACCGGCGCGGCCCCGGCCGTGCCCGCACGCACCGGTCCTCGATCGTCCGTACGGACGATCCCGGGCCGGTGCGCCGCCGCGCCTGCGCGCCGGACCGCCCGCCGCCTGCCTACGGTGCCGGGGAGTGACCGCCCACTCCCCGGCTCGTTTCCCGTGTGAACGTGCCTGGGAACGAACCTGCGGAGGTACGGCATGGTGGCCCCGCCCGACAACGACGTGCTCTGGGCCCGTGCGCTGCGGCACTCCCACCGGGGCGACCCCGCCCTGGCCGGTGTGTCCGTCAACGTGCGGGCCGGCGAGATCCTGGCCGTCCTCGGCCCGCGCGGCGCCGGCAAGTCGACGCTGCTGCACTGCCTTTCGGGGCAGCTCGTCCCGGACGAGGGCGAGGTGTGGTTCAACAGCGCCCCGGTGCACACCCTCGACGAGGCGTCCCGCGAGCTCCTGCGCCGCGACCGGTTCGGCTGGATCGGCGACCGGGCGCATCTGCTGCCCGAACTGACGGCCTGCGAGAACGCGGCCCTGCCGCTGATGCTGCGCGGCGACGGCCACCGCGGCGCCCGGGGTGCCGCGGTGGAGTGGCTGGAGCGCCTGGACATCGGCGACTGCGCGCGCAAGCGGCCGGCCGACCTGACGACCGCCCAGCGCCAGCGTGTGGCCGTCGCCCGCGCGCTGGTCACCGGCCCTGCCGTGGTCTTCGCCGACGAGCCGACCGCCGCGCTGCACCGGCAGGACCGCGGCCAGGTGCTGCGCACCCTGGCCAGCGCGGCCCGCTCGCACGACATCACGGTGGTCCTGGCCACCAGCGACCCGGAGGTCGCCGGGCACGCCGACCGGACCATCGGCCTGGTCGACGGGCGCCCCGGGGCGCCGATGCCGATGCAGGACCGCGAGTCCGCGAGCCCGTGGCCGGCGTCGGTATGACGGGACGCCGGGCGGTCCGCGCCGCCGGCCTGCGGCCGGCGGCATTTCCTGGAGGGGTGACGGCAGCGTGCTGAGCCTGCGGGTGCTGCGCGGGTCGAGACCCGCGATGCTGGGCCGCTGGGCGCTCGTCGCCGCGGCCTCGGCCGGCACGGGTCTGCTCCTGCTGTCCGCGGTGGGCTGGGCGCTGTCCCACCCGCACGGCAGCGCGACGGACTCGGTGATGCGGCTGGTGTGGTGCGCGGTGCCGGTCGTGGTGACCGTGCAGCTGGCGGCGGCCGTGGGCTGCCGGCAGTCCGCCGCCTGGCCGCGCGACGGGCTGTCGTCGGTGGGCCTGGGCAGGACCGGGATGCGGGCCCTCGCCGCGGTCACCACGGCGGTGGTGTGCGCGGCGGGCAGCCTGCTCGCGCTGCTGCTGTTCCTGCTGGTGCGCGGCGACGTCGCGGGCGGGCCGTGGGGCGCTGTCGGGCCCGGCCTGCTCGCCTCCGGCACGACGCTGCCGGCGGCCGGCGTGGCGACGCTGCTCGCGCTCGTCCCCGCCGCCGCGGCCGTCGCCGTCGCCGTCGGGCTGCGGTCGTCGCGTCCGAAGGAGGCGCATGACACGCCCGGCAGCCTGCCGTGGGGTGTCGCGCTGGTCGCGGTGGGACTGTCCGTCGAGGTGGCCGCGCCCAAGGGCGACGGGGTGCCGCTGCCCAGCGGCCTCGGGGTGATCGCGCCGGCCGCGGTGGCCGGCTGGATCGTCACCACCGTGGGACTGGTACTCGCCGGGCCCGGCCTGGCCTTCTTCTCCGGCCGGCTGCTGGCCGTCTACCGGCCGGGCGCGGTGCGCCTGCTCGCCGGGCGGACCCTGCAGTACGAGTCGCGGCGCATCGGCCGCCCGCTCGGCCTGCTCTGCGCGACCGCCGCGGCGGCGCTGTCGGCGTACACCCTGCAGTCCGGCGCCGGTCACCGGCTCGGGCCGGTGACCGTCTTCGCGTTCACGCTGATCGCGGTGTGCGTGCTGGCCACCGCCACGGTCGGGCTGTCCGAGACGGGGAACGCCCGGCCCGAGGCGCAGGGCGCGCTGAGCGCGGTGGCCGCCCCGGCGGCGATGCTGCGGGCCGCGCTCGCGGTCCGTGCGGCCGCGCTGGCGGCGGTCCTGGTGGGCGTGGCGTTCCTGGTCGCCGGGCTCAGCACGCTCCCGTAGACGCCGTCGGTGACGCATCACGCGG